>NZ_JBMXXF010000008.1:0-4821 GCF_053997775.1 Methanopyrus sp. | reverse complement strand
GCCTCCCGTACAAGAAGGCGAGACGTGCGCTCGCACGAGGGCTCGCGCTGGTCCTCGACGCGAGGCCCGCTAACTCGACTCGAATCCGGAACGTGTTAGAGGAACTCCCCGAACGATTGGAATACTTCGCGATCAGGACCCTGGGAGGCCGGCCCGCCCACTACTCGAGCTACAGCTACCTGAGGAAGGTGGATCGTCTCGAGTTTGAGTGGATTCATCAGGCGTCCCTCCACACACGGTACGACCGGACGTCGCGGACTAGCGGGTGAACTTCCCGATCCCCTTGCGGTACCTCAGCCCGACCGGCAGGCCTCCCGGACGGGGGACCAGCTCGAACTCGAGCTCCTCGCGGGCGGGATCGTCGACGTATTCGGGGTTAAAATACACGCAGAGACACCCGGGCTTCAGCTCGGAGCAGGCGTCCCTGATCCCACGATCGGAGGTCACGAGGACGGACCCCTTGACGGCTGCCACCATGACGTTCGCCACGTCCACGTGTTTGTCGCCGACCCGACCTTCCTTGAAGTTGCACCTGAATCCCTGCAGGGACTCGGGTAACCCGGCGTGCCCCCGTCGCAGTCCCCGGTACAACCTCTCCAGCTGTTCGGAGTACTCCGGGAGTGACAGCACATCGTGTACGCTCACGTCCTCGTGACCCTGAACAGGTAGCAGAGGCTCCTCACCGTCGGCCCCAAGAGTTTCGAGAGTGTCGGGCAGGCGTGGCACAACTCCCGACCGTCGTAGTCTCTGAGGTCCTTCAGGCGCCTGGCGTACTCCCCCCGAAGCTCCTCGTAGGAGTGGAGGAGGAAGTTCTCGCCCATCATCCGTTTGACCTCGAGGAGGAACGCGTACACGACGTTGTCGGCCGGGGTCTCGCAGATGTCGTCCACGAAGGCCTTGGCGAGGGCCACGAACGCGTTGGTGTCCAGGACGACACCGTGATAGCGGCCTATCGTCTCCCGGAGCCTCCCCTCAGTGTCCACCGGCTCACCGCGCCGCGGCACCGGCCGACACCCCGACGAGCCTCCGCGCCAGCTCCGCCTCCGGGTGATCCTCACCGCGACGACGCGCCGCCCGGGCCACCGCCAGGGCCAGCTCGAGGGCCTCTTCCCTAACCTCTTCCGGCAGCGCTTCCAGGGCGGATCCCGGGCCGTCCTCCACCGCCTTCAGCAACGCCGCGTGAAACGCGTCGACGGGGTCCTCCTCGGGCCGTAGATCTCGCCTCTCACGGTAGGTTTTCAGCCTACCGTCCTCGTCCAGGTAAGGGAGGTCGTTCGGGTCCAGTTCCAGCGCCCTCAGCGGCGGCTCGATCTCCCGACCCGGTGCGTCGTCGGGCCCCGGGTAGCCCCACAGCGACCTGTAGACCGCGTAGAACCGCGCCCTCGGGTCCGAGAGTCCCACGTCCAGGAGCTCCAAGACGGCCTCCACCAGCTCCCTCCAACCCACCGCGAGCACCTCAGAGAGCATCTCCGGGTGTCGCACGCTCAGGGAGTTCCCATCCCGCCTGACGGCGCTAACCCCGGTGCACGGCGGCAGGACGGCGGCGTACGGGATCAGCCTCACCGACCTCCACCCGCGCCCGCGGAGGTCGCGCACCTCCCGCAGGAGGTCCCGCACGGAATCCTTCACCTCCTCGATGAACTCCTCCCAGTCTACCTTCTTGGGCCCCGGCTCGCGCCTGACCAGCGGAACCACGAGCGCGTCCTCGCCGATCACGGGCCACGCCGACGCGGCCTCGAGCCCGCACCCCACGATCCATCCGACGATCTCCTCCCAACGCCCCGCGATCCGATCGCCCCGCAGTATCAGGGAAACCCGACCGTCCCAACTGAGCCCGCCGACGACCGGTAGCGGTTCCTTCGTTCGGACCCATCCGCCACAGGACACCGGGATCTTCCACCACCTAATCCCGCCCGACACGTTCGCAATGATCTCCGACCAGGCCCGGAACAGCACGTCCGGGAGATCCGGGTATGTAACCCAGCTTCCACTCACCTCATCGATCTTTACCACCTCCACCTTGATGTCCTCCGCGATCTCGACCAACTCGCGGCAGGCCCCGGTGATCTCGTCGGAGACCTCCTTCCACGCCGACGGGACGGGTAACTCGCCGTGGTCCCACGACCAACCTGCGACCATCCGGGGTTCCGCGGCCACCGGATCCCAGCGGGACACCACGGAGTTCCGCAGGGAGAGCTCGGTCAGTACGGCGGCCGCCCAGATCCCGTACCGGTTCCCATCCACCTCCGAGGTCGCGACGGCGGCCTCCACGTGCGCGAGCAGTTGCCTGCGGTTGAACAACCACGAGACGTCCCAAATCCCCCACTGTTTGAGTTCATCCGGAGGCTCCCCACGGGGCACCTCCCGCTCCTCCCGGCGGAACTCCTCCCGGGCCCGCTCGAACCGCTCGAGGTCGCGGTCCGTGGCCGGCCGGACCGAACCGTCCTTTCTCACCACGACCGCCAGGTACGCGTCGACGGGATCCTCCCCCTCCCTACGCGCGGCCCGGAGTAAGAGGTCGCGCCGAACGCCCTCCACGCTCCGCGACCTCCCGCACCTCGGGCAGGTCACGCGACCGTCCCTGACCGTTCCGGGCCCGGCCTCCTCCGTCTCCACGACCTCGAACTCCACCTCGTCGCCGTCCTCCGGCACGTCCGGCTCCAGCGCGTACCGACCCTCCACGACCCATCGATGCTCCATCAGGGGAATCAGGAGCCCGCACCCCGGGCACCTCACCCGCTTGATCCAGAGGTAAGCGCGATCTTCGCGGCCGTAGAGGTCCCCGAACCGGCCCCTCAGCACCTCACCCACCTCGCGTAGGAACCCCTCCAACTCCTCCAGCGCTTCCTCCCGCAGCGAGAGCAGCCGCCCGAAGACCTCGCGGAGGAACCGGGCGATCGCGGGGTCGGAGACGGCGAGCCGAACCTCCCGCCCCGCCCGGGCCGCCTCGAGGGCGATCGAGCCGTCGCCGAAGACCCACATCTCCCGCGGGACGTCTCCATCAGGTACCTCAATGGGCGCCCTCCAGGGCTCGCCGACGATCGGCCGCAACGACGGTAGCAGCGCGTCCTCCTCGGCGTCCTCGGGGGCGAGGCTCAGGAGGACCACCGCCCGGGCCAGCGCGACCGGCGACCTGAACCCGGGGAGGACCTCCACCGGCGACCCGAGATCACGCTCGCGCCCGCACTCCCGGTAAACGTCCGCCACGGGGAACCAGGAGTCGATCTTGCGAGTCTTCAACACCCTTCACCTCCGCTCCCCGAGGATACAGTGCGGGTCGTAAGCCTTTCCACCCCGATCGGGGTTTCCCTAGGGTCCGGCGGGTCCGGTCACCGGGCTCACCCGACTCCGGACTAATCTTGTCGGCCTGAGGGGCGCCGGCTTACACCCTTCCTTGGGGCGCTACTCCCAACACTAAACCCCCGAACTCAGAGGGTCTCTCGAAGGGTCGAGGCTACTTGCACGCCCGGACACTTCCGAGAGCAGGCCCAGCCTAAGTTGAAGGGCGAACGATCGCGGATCATCCCGCTCGCAGGTTCGTTCTGCCCGGAAAAGACGCGTTCACGGGCTCCGGAGGTCAGGGTGGAGCCCGGGAGCGTCCGGATGGAGGTTCAGCTGGAGCGTAGGATTGCGGTGGTCCGGGCCGGATCCCGTGGGTGGTGGATCAGGGTTCTCCGGTAGCGCCGAATTCTCGGTGACCAGGGCGGCGGTCGGGAGGATCTACCGTCCACGTCCGGTGATCACTTCCGATGGATGGTGAGGGTTATATTTCCGAAGGCATGCCGGTGTGGTCCTTACCCTCGGCCCTCCTTTGGGGGCCGGGCGGTTGCTGGAGGCTCTGGTTCTGGCCGCGTTGTCCGTGCCGGATGACCCGGGGAAGGTTCTCGAGCGGGTCGTTGAGCACCCCGAGGTCCTTCTAGCCAAGGGAGGGAGGGGAGGCGGAGGTCGCGGCGGTGGAGGAGGCAGGGGCGGCGCCGGAGCCAAGCTCTCCCGCGCGGGTAAGGTCCTGAGGTCCCCGGGGAAGTTCCTCCAGGCGGTCAAGAAGCGGGCGATCAAGAAGAGGGTTCGGAAGAAGGGAGTTCGGAAGCGCTACTCGGAGAGGGAACGTAGGCGACTGTTACTACTTTACTGGAAGGTACGGCTTTACTACCGGAAGGTCGTCAAGGGCGTGCTAGCGTACGCCGCCGCCGCGTCCGGGATCGTACTTATCATCGCCTTGGACTCCCTGGAGTCCCTGATAGACGAGAAGGACTACCGGGAGCTGAGGATGGGCCTCTTGATGGGCCCCTTACTGACCGCATGTGCCGCCTTTCTGACCATCATCGAGGCGGAGGTGGCGGACAAGGCCGTTTCGGCGTTCTCGGAGGCCGTGCTCAGGGGCGGAGGCCTCCAGGCGGCGCTCGAGGCTTCCGGGCGTGGGCGGTCTACGGGATGGTGGTAATAATCTGCATTGCGTCCATCCTCCTGGCCTCCGCGCTCCTGTGGAGGAGACCCGACGTCAGGGCCCTCCCGGTGCTGGTCCCGCTGGTCATGGGGATCTGGGCGCTACGGTGGGGTCTGTGGGTGGTGAGCTGAGGCGGCGCGCCGGGTTCCGCGCCGAGGGTCGTCGGCCGGGACGTCGTCGGGGCCGGGTCGCCGCCCACACCATCGGACCCCTGGGATCAGCGGCGTACCCCGGCCCGGTTTACCGGGCACCGTCACGGTCGGGCCCGTCGGCCCTCGACGGTGCCCATCCGCGAGGCGGATGAGAGGGTGAGAAGGTCGTCCGAGAGGCGCGGAGTCGACCGGCTCGGACGGTGGGACGGACGTCACCCCACGCCT
>NZ_JBMXXF010000007.1:0-5804 GCF_053997775.1 Methanopyrus sp. | reverse complement strand
GCAGAAGTTGTAGTGGAAGACGGCGACCTTGACCCCGCGCTCCCCGCACCAGCTCAGGAAGTCCCGCAGCGCGGTCACGTGCTCCCCGGACCAGGCGTCACTGTCCACGTAGGGCACTACGTCCACGTACACGGTGGCGGACGCGGGTGCCGGGGTCAGGAGGAGTAGGGTCAGCAGCGTGAGCATAGCGTTCCCACCCCCAACGCGGCGTTCGGCACCGGGGTTACTCCTCATCCGGGCGTCGGCATCCACCACCGTCCACATCGTTACTCCGGCCGCTCCCCAACGTTCGATGACGACGATTTTATTCTCTGACCCTTGGTGAACGGTATGGGGAGCCCCGATGATCGCTCACCGAGGCTCGATCGAGGTGGAGGTGGACGGGAAGCCGGTGGGCGAGTGCGAGGGCTCGCTGCGGATCTCCGAGGAGGACGTGTTCGTCGTGCCCCGAGGGTCAGTCCGCGTGGGCGAGGATCCGGTCCTGGAGTCCGTCGGCTCCTCCTTCAGCTCCGCGGAGCTGGAGAGCGGATCCTTCACCCCGCCGCGCTCCCGCGTCGTGCTCACCCCTCCCACCGCCGCCGCCCTGGTGGCCCACGGGATCACCGTGAAGCGGTTCGAGGTGGAGGGCAGCCTCGTGCTGACCACGCTGGGGGGCCCGTCCATCTACCCGTTCGAGCGGCGCATTCTCGTCCCGGAGGGGGAGCTGACGCTGAGGTTCGTGCCCAAGAACCCGGAGGCCGTGCGCGGGAGCCTTCTCTCCGCCGCCGACCGCGTTCTGGACCGATCCGTCGCCCCGCTCGTAAGGGGTAGGGCGGTGAGGATCTGTCGGATGCGGGTGACCGCCGGCGGGGAGCGGGGCTCCGGAATCCTTCGGATCGTGCCCCGGGAGGACACCCTTCTGCTCCTCCTGCAGCCGGAGGAGGATGACCTTAAGGAGGTCCTGAGGGAGGCGATGGACAGGCCGCAACTGGGGATGGCGCTGACCGCGCCCGAGGTCGCGAGTCTCGTCTCCGGGGATGCGGTCCTGCGGCACGGGAAGGGCGAGCTGACCCTGACGCTGGACGCACGGGAGTACCCGGAGCTGCGCGCGGAGGGTGAGGGTCTGAGCCTGCGCGCCGTGCCCGCCTCGATCCCGGCCGCCGTTGCGGGACGGGAGCTGCTTCGCCGCGCGGCCGAGGCCTTCATTCGAGAGGTGATAGGGGAGGAGTGATCGGCGCCGAGAGGTTCGTCATCGGGGGTCCTCGGCGTCCACCACCCTCCTCATCCGTCACGCTGACCGGGTGGGCCCGGGTCGTCCCGGCGGCCCCGAGGATGCGGGGTGGTCCCCCGCGCCGATGAGGGTGCCGTTGATAGGCCCGGGCACACCCGCGGTCGGGACCCCCTCCCCTCTTCACCCGCTCCGCGCCAGGTTGACTCCTCATCCCGCGGAGGGTGCGCAGTCGTGATGTGGGTCACCCACGCGCTGGTTACCTACGTGACGGTGGACCGCGCGCTGGGCCACCACCCGGCCCTCCTGGCCGCGCTGGGGTCGCTGCTCCCGGACCTGGATCATCCCAACTCCCTCGCCGCCCGTCTGATCCTGAGGCCCCTGGAGCGCGCCACCGGGGTCCGGATTCGCGGAGCGGTTCACGCGCGTCTTGGGCACCGCGGTCCCCTGCACTCCCCCTGGCCGTGGCTGCTCGGCACGCTGCTGCTCTGGCAGCATCACCGGGATCTATCGCTCTTGGTGCTTGGAGGGCTTTTGCACGTGCTGCAGGACGCGCTCACCGCGCGCGGAATTCCGGTACTCCCGGGGCGCGACGGGTGGCTTCGCGTTGCGCTCACGCCGATCCCGGGGCGGTGGTGGGACCGAGTGCTGGTGCCCGCGTCCGCGCTGGTTCTTTTAACGACGGCCGGTCGGACGACCGGCTCGGTCACCATCTGGGGGTAGGCTCCACCGGTCTCCGATGGTACCCGAACCCGGCGAGGATCGACGTCAGCAGCAGCGCGATCAGCGCGTACAGGATCCATCTAGGCACCTGGGCGGACGGGGCGGCCGACCTGGCCATCGCCCTCACCGGCCGGGCCTCCGATCGCTGGGCCCGTGGTGCCACCTCACCCGTCGTCCGTCCGCCCGCCCCGGTCGTCCCCGTTCCACCGGATCGCCTCGAGCCGGGTCCGGCCCCCACCCTCCCCACCGCCGTCCCGGTGATCGAAACGACCGGACCGCCTCCTCCGGTCTCCCTGGTCCCCCGGTTGCCAAGGCCCGCGAGGACCTCGGACTTGGAAGGTCCGGGCGTCGCGGTGGAGGGGCCGAGGGCGGTGCGGCTCCGCGCGGTGGGGGAGGGTCGTGAGGCGGGGATGGACGTTACCGTGCCGGTGCGGGGGGTTCCGGACGGTCCTTCGACCGGGGCGCCGCGGGTCGTGGTTGACGCGGGCGAGGGTGGCGTGGGTGCGGCTGACGGAGCGGTGCCGGGTACCGAGGTCGGGGGTGCGGAGGTAGCGGCCGGTGCCTGGGTGGTGGTCGGCGGTGTCGGTCCCGCGGTCGGTCCCGGTGGGACGGTCGAGAGGCCCATGTAGTTGACGGAGAACGCCGTGAGGGCCGGTCTCACGCCCGGGATCAGCGTCTCGTAGGCGGCGAGGGCCTGGAGGAACCGCTCCTGGGTGACGGGGTTGCCGCACACGGCGGGGCAGCAGCAGAGCTCGCCTCGGAGCAGCGCGGGCACGATGACCTCCCGGACGAGGGCCACGAGCTCGGGGCTCCGGAGCAGTTCCCGGCTCACGAGCCCGTGGCGAGCGCGGTCGTGGGCGATCACCAGGAGTTTGACCGCGACGGACAGGAGTCCCTCTGGGGAGTAGCGCGCCAGCCATCCCCGGTTCTCGACCAGGAGTCGGGCGACCCGGCGGAGGACGCCGGTCCAGCCCAGGAGGCCGGGGGTCAGCGTGCTCCACCCGGTGATCAGGAAGTCGAGCCGTTTGAGCAGGTCCACGGCGCCGGAGTACCCGTGGAACCGCTTGCCGCGCAGGTAGAGCGGGTTGAAAACCGTGCGCATGAGGTCGTACCAGGCGTAGGATCGGAACGACATCAGTAGCGCGTAGCGGTACGCGGCCGTCTGGTCGCCGCGCAGCGACCGTAGTTCCGCCTCGGTGGAGGGTTGCATCAACAGGGTCAGGTGGCTCGCGATCATCGCCGCCATCAGGTTGCCGGCCGCCAGGCTGGGCGCCAGGTCTCGGAGCCAGGAGGCAAGGGTCGGGTTGGCTCGGGCGATCAGCTCGGCCGTGCGGGCCAGCCGGTACACCGCTCGGGAGTAGTCCCCGCCGGTGTACGTTCCTAGGGCGGCGTGACGCAGGTTGAGCACGAGCATGCCGATCTCCGGCTCCTGCTCGGGCGTCAGCCCGTTCACGGCCTCGACGGCCAGCCGCATCCCGCCCTCGAACGCGTAGATGCAGTCGTCGTAGAAGAACGTCGCCTTCTCGTCCGAGGAGACCATGGTGTGGAGCGTGTCGTCCGGGGCCGCCAGGTTCAGCGCGAGCAGTAGCGGCACGCTGACGCCCCAGTACCGCGGCCCGTACAGGTAGCTCATCGCGGAGATCCAGGTCAGGGCCAGCTTGACCCGCTCCTCCAGCAGGAACGCGCCCGACTCGATCGTCTTCCCGATCACGTTCGTGTAGTCGCCGGGCGCCTGACAGAACACGTTGATCGCGGCCAGGAGGGGGTAATCCCGCTCCGGGAGCGCCCGGACCTGCTCCACCCAGGCCCGGAGCGGCGCATCTACCGCAAGCTCCCGGCACGCGAGCAGCGCCAGGTAGACCGCCGCCCAGTCCAGGAACGCGTAGTTCTCGCTCGGCGGCGTGAGGTACGCCAGCTCCCTGGCCGTGGAGATCACGGTGTCAAGGCTCAGCCCGTGCTGCGAGCACGCCTCCTGGACCCGAGCGTGGAGTGACTTCAGCCCCTCCCACAGCAGCCTCGCCAGCCTCTCCTCACCCAGGGAGAAGGCCAGGTTCAGCGCCGCCTCGTAGACCCGGAGCACGGTCTCGTGCAGCGGGTTCTCCCACCGGCCCCGCCGCAGCCGGGCCACGATCTCCCGAAGCCGCTCCAGCACGAGCCCGGGGACGTTCGCTCCCGTCACCCTAGCCCCGATCAGCGAGGAGACGTCGAGACCCGCCGCCAGGTACGGCTCCGCCGCCAGAATGGCCGCCGCGCGACCCAGGAACAGCTCCGCGAGGATGTTGTGGGCGAACACATCCCGGAAGCAGGAGGTGCCGAGCGCGATCACGTCCGTGATCCGCGTCAACCGGCCCCGGAGCACGAGCGTCGCGGACACGATCGGCGGCTCCTCCTGGATCAGCGGTCGCCCGCGCACGAGGACCGTCTCGCCCGGTCTCACCCGCACGGGACCCGAGACGCAGCATCGGACGTCCGTCGTCCCGTCCGTGATCACCAGGAAGTCCCCGCTGACCTCCTTAACCGTCCCCCTCACCACGACGGGACCCGAGGCCACTCTCCCAACGGCCGCGAGCTCGGTGGGCGTGAGGTACCGACCCTCATACGACCTCAGCACCTCGGCGTCCAGCAGTTCCACCCTCCGCTCGGGCGGTATCAGCGTGCCCAGGATCGTCACGCGATCGCCCACGAACGGTAGGGTCGGGAGGGCGTCGAGCGGGGCCCGCACCTCGATCTCCGTCCCGCCACCGACGGGCGCGATCACCAGGCGCGCCTCGTTCGGCCCCGCGAGACTCATGTCGACGATCCGACCCTCGATCAGGACCTGGCCGTACCGTCGCGTTCCCGACGCGGCGTTCGGTCGGAGCGGCGCGCACGGGTCAACGCCGACGACGACTCCCTCGGCGTCCCGGTGCGGGAGGACGCCCAGCAGCAGCATCTGCACCGCGATCGGCAGCGCCCGCGTGTTGATGTTGTCCGTCGCCCAGTCGAACGCGATGACCTTCTTCGCGACCAGGCGGAGCGGGATCGCCACCGCGTACGCCGGGTTGATCGAGATCCAGTCCGGCCACCTACGCGGATCGAACATGCAGGAGTTCCGGCCCGTGGGCAGCGCGTCGATCTCCTTGAAGGGGCTCGAGGCGTAGCCGGGCGGGACGTAACCGCCCTCGAGCGCGCGGAGGAGGTTCTCCCGTTCGAGCCGCGCGCTCTCGAAGAGCAGCCCCACGACCCGCGCCGCCTCCCGGTGCGGCTCGTCGGATTCCCTGGTCTCCGGCCGCTCGATCACCTCCCGGCAGAGCTCCAGGGCCCGGCGGTAGTCCAGCGCGCCGAGCGTCTCGTTCACCAGGATCTTCGCGGCGAAGCTGGCCAGCGTCTCGACGGGATCCTCACCCAGCGGCGGCAGCCCGAACACGTGCAGCCCGACCGGTACGACCTCGTGCTCCTCCAGGTCGTGCAGCAGGAAGTAGAGCCGGGCGCAGTTGCCGTCGAAGTCCCGCTCGAACTCCTCCAGCGAGCCCAGGTTCAGCAGCTCGTAGGCCCGCGTCTTTCGGACTAAGTCCAGGATCCTAGGACGGTACGCGCTCAGGCCCGAGGACAGGTACTCCCTCAGGAGCTCGAGCAGCTCGTCCCACTCACCACCCAGCTCGCACCGGGCCAGCGACTCCGGCAGGTAGTTGACCAGAACGGCCCAGCCCCGCCGCTTCGCGACCAGCGCCTCGGACGGGTCGGCCACGTAGTACGGGTACACCTGCGGGACATCCTGGATGCAGACCTGCGGGAAGTCCCACCAGGACATGAAGAGGGGCTTGTACGGGAGCCACTCGTACGTGCCGTGCTTGCCCGTGTTCACGATCACGTCCGCGCGGAAAACGCGGGTGAA
>NZ_JBMXXF010000006.1:0-6024 GCF_053997775.1 Methanopyrus sp. | reverse complement strand
TCCTACCCGCCGTCCCCCCGGTGATCGGCATCAGGGGCGCGACCCACGTCCGGATCACGTCCGACTCCATCGAGATCGTCTGGTGCTACGGCTACCTCAACCGACGCGAGCGGATACCGAGGCACCTCGTCGACCGCGTCGACGTGCTGGAGCGGGGTGGCAGGGCGCTGGTGCGCCTGCTGGTCCGGGGTCACGGGTGCGTGTACGCGCCCGTCGGCGACCCCGACGGGCTCCTGGAGGCGCTGGGCCGATGACCCGGCCCGCCAATCGTTCCGAGGATCATAACGTCAACCCGGCGACGACGCCCGCGCGAACCGGTGCGCTTTTCCCAGTTTGAGAACTACGGTTCACGGACAAGGAACACAAGTTCCGTGGGGGTGGGAACCGCTGCGGGCGACCCTCACCGCCCTGGCGCTCGCCCTCCTGACGGCCTTGACCCCGGGCTGGGCGTACGGGTTCTCGCAGTTCTGGCCCCCCTCGTTCACGTCGGAGGGGAACACGATCACCGTCCGGTTCCCGGACCCGTCACTGACCGGGGAGATCGTGTACGGGCCGGCGGCGCCCGGGGACGTCCCGTACCCCGTGTGGCGGTTCCGAGCGCGGCTGGAGCACGGGACCGCCCGACTGACGGTGCCGCCGAAGGACACGTTCAACACGTCGCGGACCGAGCGTCGGGTGCAGACCCTGTGGCTGAAGGTGGTGATCCAGGGTCGCCCGGCATTCTACCTACCGGTCCAGGTGGCGCGGGAGGGCGACGCGATCCGGGTGCTGGAGGGCTCGGTGGTGTGCGGCCCGCTCGTGTACTGCCCACGGCCGGACGGGTGCGTGATCTGGTACCGAACGCTGCGCCCTGTGATCACGGAGACGCTCATACTGGACGAGACCGGCCGCGTCGTCTGCTCGGCCCGCGACCCGCGACCGGCGGAGATCCACCGCATCATCGTCCGGGGACTGCGACCGAACGCGGAGTACCGACTGATCGTGCGGTGGCAGGGGTACGAGCTCGCCCAGCGAAGGTTCCGAACGGCGCCCCCGGCGGGCACCGCGGGGTTCACCTTCGCGTTCACCGCGGACAGCCGCTCCGACGAGCGACCGAACGTGTCCAACGGGACCGGGGACGCGGACGCCTACGGCTGCAACGTGTGGGCCCTCCAGCGCGCGCTCGCGCTCGCGGTCGCCCGAGGCGCCCGGTTCCTGGTCTTCCCCGGCGACCTCATCTGGGGGCGGGGCCGCTCGGAGGACGAGATCAGACTGCAGTACTGGAACTGGCTGCAGGCGGTATCACCCTGGGAACCCCTGATCCCCGTGTACGTGGGGTACGGGAACCACGAGGCCTACGTGGGGGACGAGCGCCTGTTCTCCGAGCTGTTCGTGACCCCGGCCGAGCTGGGACAGGGCCCGGCCGACGCGTCGGAGGGCGAGGGGATGCCGCGGTACGGCGACACGGTCTACTACTTCAGGTACGGTAACGTGGCGATCGTCACGCTGAATAACTGCTACACCCCGGACGTCCGGGCGCACGACTACGGGTTCGTGCGACGAAGGCAGCTGGAGTGGCTGAACCGGGTGCTGGACGAGCTGGACCGGGACCCGAGCGTCCGCTTCGTCCTCGTGGCCATGCACGTGCCCCCGTTCCGCGTCGCCAAGCCGGGATGGGGCGTCAAGCCGGCGCACCTCGAGGACCTAAACCGACTGCTCGAGACGCTGATGCGGCACCGCAAGGTCGTGGCCCTCCTGTGCGGCCACGACCACTGCTACGCCCGGTACCTCATCACCCGCGACTTCCCCATGTACCCGCCCGACTGGAGCGGCCGGGACATCCGCAGGGAACCGTGGTTCCGACCCCTGTGGGTGCTCATCAACGGCAACGCCGGGGCGCCCGTCTACGGGCTCGCCGACAACCCATGGAACGACCGACTCCAGGCCTTCAGGATCGCGCCTGCCCACGTGACGCTGTTCCACGTGCAGGGCGACCGGCTCGTCGTCGAGACCTACGACGCCGTGACCGGGGAACCCGTGGACCGGTTCGAGATCCCCGCCCCCACCCCGACGACCGGAGGCGGCCCCACCCTACCGGTCCCGGTGATCCCCCTGATCCCACCAAGGCGCCGGACCACCCCCTAGCCCCCACGCCCCCCGGGCCAATCGTTACGATCAACGTAACGATCCCCCGGCAGGCAGATCACCCCGCGAACGGCCAAGGGCGCGCGGGGTCCCGGTGCACCCGCACACCCCGGAAACCCTGATCCTACAACTCTGCCACGGCCTCCTCTACCCCTGGACCCTCTACCTGACCAAGACAATCAACATTATCCCACCCCTCCTCCTGCTATGGACCTACCTCCACCACCGCCGCACCGCCTACGTGCTCATGGCCGCCCTCCTCACCTCCCACGCGACCACCACCCTCCTCAAGCTGACCCTGAACGAGCCCCGACCCTCCACCCTCCACCTCGTGACCCCCCTAGCGCCCGTCGACCACCCACGCTGGAGCCTCCCCAGCGGCCACACCGCCCAAGCCTTCGCCCTCGCCACCGCCTACCACCTCCAACGCCGGGGCCACCTCTCACCCCTCCTCTGGACCTGGGCGACGCTCATCGGCGCGACCCGAATCCTCCTGGGCGTACACTGGCCCCACGACGTCCTCGCCGGCGCCCTCGTGGGAATCGGGGCGGCCCTGTTCACCCACCGGACCTCGAAGCTATGGACCCGCCTCCTCGCCACCCTGGACCCACTAGCCCGGAAGACGACCCGGACGGCGTGATCGAAGAGCCCCCCCCCGAACGTCGATTCCCCACCGACTCCTCCCCAGGCCCACCCACCGGACGATCACGCCCGCCACGATGACCCCGCCCCCAACCGGGGAACCCAGCGCAGCGAGCCCAGGGTAGCGCGACGAACACGTCTCACCGTCGAAATCCAAACACGGGTCGGCGCATCGTCAGCCCCCCATAGGCAACTCACACCAAGGTGGAGAGGCCGAGCGACTACCCTTCGAACACGCCACCCGGTGCATCAGGACCGAACCGATCCCGGACCGACCCTACAGGAGCCTGGCGCTCCCCGAGACCGCCGGGATCCCGAAAGATCCTACAATCACCCACTGGAGTACCTCACGCTAACCGATGACCGGGGACCTCGTCCCACCGGTCCTCGGGACCCACGAACCTCGCCTAACCGGGCCGGAAACGGTGGCGACTGACCCGACCCCGGACCGGTAGCGAACCCGACGAAGGCTTACCAGCACGTAGCCGGCGCATTTAAGAGTCCGGAAGGCAGCGCCGCCGACGGAAGCGCCCCGGGGCGCGTCGGCGCCACCCGACCGGAATTGCGAGGGACCCTAAGTTTCGGGACCCCGCCGTCACCCGGGTCCCGAACCGATGACGCGCCACCCCGAAGACGACCGATCCGGCGCGATCCCGGACCCGACGATCCTCCAACCTCACGGTCGAGTTCGCGCGGTCGGTCGGACCGGAGTCGTTCCCGGTCCACCGTCGCCCCTCGAAGGCTTCGTAGAGGGCTCGCACGTCGGGGGTCGACCCGAAGCCCGGTAACCCGAGCCCCGGAGCGACGAAGATCGCGCGGTAGGAGCGACCGCAGGTGCGCCACGGTTCGAGCCCCGCGACGGGCGTGCCGGGTGCGCGCCCACGGCAAACCCGGCCAGCGCTGGCCCGACGCCCGAACTCGCATTCACCCTTTACCCACTGCCCCGGGATCCAACCGCACCGCGCGACCCGGTAGTGGAACCCTAGCGAACCCTGGCCCCATCATCCCAGGATCCTCCTCGAGGTCGGAGTCGCCGGCGCGCACCGAATCCCGGGGCCAAGACCACCAGGGCAACGGTCGTGCGCGTCACCGATGACGCCCGGCAACCCGAGCGCTCCACCGTCCCCGGCACCGGCCACCGGACCGGCTACCCGGAGCGCCCGCTCCGAAGCCTGACAACCACCGGAAGGCCCCCTATGACCGGGACCGCGCGGAACCACCCGACCGGGTCGGCGGGATAAGCCCGGAAACCCCGACGCTTTCAATCCGACGTCCCACTTCGCGCCGACCGGGTAGGGAGAGAACCGAAACCGGAAACCGAACCCGGAGCCGGGATCAGAGAACCCCCGAAACCGTCCACCCGCGCCCCCTACGGGCACCGCCGCACGTGACTCGCGCGCCTCGGCGAGCCCCGCCACCGGAGGGTGAAAAGACGCGTCAAGGTTATCTCCTCTGCGCAGAAACTGGGCAGCCCCACCAGGGGTGGGAGTCAGGCGCCCACCATCGGATCCTATCGCCGCTACTCCTCTACCTCCTGGTCGTCGCCGCGCCGGCGGCGGGTTCCACCCAGGCGTCCCAGGGGGTCCAGTGCCGGTGGCCGGTGGGCCACCTGGCGGCGTACGACTTCACCATGCCGGCCCAAATCGCGGCGATCGTCCCGGGGGGACGGCACCGAAAAGCCCGGCCTGTTCTACGTAAGAACTTACGAGATCCAGCTCTCGTACAGCTACGCCGACCAGGGAATGAGCGTCACGTTCTCAACGTCCCTGCTGGCGGTGGCCCTGATCCGCGGACGGAGCGTGAAGGGCGTCACCATGATCGGGGCCTCGTACTCGGCGTCGTACTCGGACACGTCCGGACAGCTTCAGCGTCGGGAGTGCTGCTGCCGGAGTCGATCAACGCCGATGGCACGGTGAACCGAAAGTTCGAGCTTCACCTTAACCAGGGTCAGAACCCGAACCCATCCTTCTCCACCACCGGATTACTGGCGCCCTCCAACGGGCACCTAGCCCCCGTCACCGTCCACCTCAAGCCCGACGGGAGCCGGCTAAGGATCACCTAGCGTTCGAGGCAAGTTCACCACCGTGACCGCGGACGTGGGGGAGTCCATTCAGCGGGTTCTGGGATCCGTGGACCTGCGACCACCGCACGGTGATCCTCGTTGAGACCCGGCAGGGCGTCCGGGCGCTCCTCCTGGACCGATCCTCGGGCACGGTGATCCGGCTAAGCAACGTTAAGATCGGGCGCGGCGACTACGCCGGTAGCCCAACGTTCCGGGACAGCCTCGCGATCGCCGTCCCGGAGTCCAACGGCGTCACCCTCGCCCTCCTAACGCCGGGCGGGTTCAACCCACTAACGCCCGCACTGGTGGTGCGGATCAGAGGCAACGTCAGCGTCCTGGACGTGAGACCCTACCTGAGCTACATCCTGACCGCCGCCGAGGTGAACGGCACCGTCACCCTCCTGGCCGTGAACCCGCTCCCACCGAAACTACTCCCGGTGAAGAAAGAGAGCGAGGACGCCCGTCAAATCACCTTCTCCGTGGACCTGGACGGGACGACCCTCAAGGTAACCTACGATAAGTCAAACCAGAGGATCGTCAGCGCGAGCACGGAGTCCACAACCGTCGGCAACGCGACCACTCCACAGCTCACGATCGAGCGCCCGAACCCGGCGAACCCGCAGGCGCACGGGGCGTGAAGCTCGACCTTAACAAGGACATCACGCTGAAGAACCTCTCCAAGCTCGCCACCGTCAAGGTCCTGACGGACTCCGGCACGACCACCGGGACTCTCTACCTCCTCGACACGAACTGGGGCCGGTTCTACGGGGCGGTCGCGGGCGACCGGCTCGTGCTGATACCGGCCGAGGTGCACCCGATCCGGCGCGTGAAGGGCGAGCCGACCACCCTCACGGTCCGGGTGGACGCCCAATCGAACCCCGACGGCACGGTGACCGTAACCGTTCACGACCCGGTGCTCGGCGACCTGAAGGTGCCCGGATGCGCCGTCCGGGACCGGAACGTCGCCCCAGCCGCCTTCCCGACGCAGGGCCTGATCCGGGCGCTCCGGAACCGGGGCCTGACCGTCGACACCGTCACGCTGGGATCCTTCGCCCCCGCCCTGATCACGGGGCAAGTCCGGTTCGACGGATCCACCCCCGGTGCTCCATCCTACTGCCCAGCGGCGCCCAAGTCACCGTGAACGGGATTCTGCTACTGGCGCTGGCGCTGAAGGACGGCAAGCTCGCCGTGATCAC
>NZ_JBMXXF010000005.1:0-2475 GCF_053997775.1 Methanopyrus sp. | reverse complement strand
CTCACCCTATCTACCGGTCCTCATCGCCCCGCTAGGGCTCGAACCGGGCGGCGCCCTCCAGCGCCGCCATGACGTTCAGCGCGGTGAGATCCTCCCAGGGCCGGCCGATCACCTGAACCCCGCAGGGAACCTCGTCGCCGTCCACGCGGATCGAGTCGAACGGGACGGTGCCCGCCGGGCACCCGGCCAG
The DNA here is from genome assembly GCF_053997775.1 of Methanopyrus sp. Classification (NCBI taxonomy): domain Archaea; kingdom Methanobacteriati; phylum Methanobacteriota; class Methanopyri; order Methanopyrales; family Methanopyraceae; genus Methanopyrus; species Methanopyrus sp. Next base: position 2,285 of record NZ_JBMXXF010000005.1, on the reverse strand, counting down.
GTTCGGGATGACCGTGAGCACGTCGTACTCGTACATCTCTCGCACGGACAGCTTCTCGCCCAGGCGGTGCGGCGGCTTGGGGACCGTCGGGCCGATCAGCACGTCGTAATCCTCAAGCACCTCCAGCAGCTTCGATCGGATCCAGGTTCGGGCGCGCAGGGCCCGCTCGTAGTACTTGCCGCGCGCCTCCTGCCGGCTGATCGCCGCTCCGGCGACGATCCGCCGCAGCACCTCGCGGCCGCACGCGTGCTCGATCCGACGACCGTACCGGCGCCCGTCGAAGCGGCGCGTCGCGGAGAAGAACTCGACGTAGTTGATGATGTAGTACGTCGGCAGGGCGAGGTCGACCAGCCGGCGCCCCACGCTGACGACCTCGACCTCGGCGCCGCTCCGCTCCAGCGCCCGGGCCGCCTCCCGCGCCACCTCGGCGATCTCCGGCTCGGACACCTCCAGAAACTCCCTCACCAGCCCCACCTTCAGGTGCTTCACCTCGTCGGGGTCGAGCAGCTCCGAGTAGCGGGGGACCTCCGAGCGCCGCACCGTACCCTCCGCCTCCGGCGACGGCCCGGCGATCACCTCCAGCACGAGGGCCGCGTCGCGCACCGTCCGGGTGAGGGGACCGATCTGATCGAAGCTCATCGCCAGGTCGATCAGCCCCTGCCTGGGCACGAGCCCGTACGTGGGCTTGAACCCGACGACCCCGCAGTGCGAGGCGGGGTTCCGGATCGAGCCGCCCGTGTCCGTGCCCAGGGCCGCGTCGCAGAACCCGGCCGCGACCGCCGCCGCGCTCCCGGAGCTCGAGCCGCCCGGGATCCGACCCGGGCACCGGGGGTTGTCCGTGGGCCCGTGGCACGAGGTCTCGCCCGAGGAGCCCGCCGCGAACTCGTCCATGTTCGTTAGGCCCAGGATCGCCGCGCCCTCGCGCCGGAGCCGCTTGACCACGGTCGCGTCGTACGGGGCCCGATACCCTTTTAGCGTGCGTGAAGCGCAGTCGCAGGGCATCCCCTCCACGTTGATGTTCGCCTTCACCAGGATCGCCGCGCCCGCCAGCCTCCCCTCGTCCGACACCTCCTCGGGGGCGTCCTTGTTCACGTACGTGACCGCGTTGAGGTCCCGGTCCCGCTCCTCGATCTCCTCCAGGTACTTACGCGCCCGCTCGCCCGGATCCTCCCGACCCGACGACACCCTCTTTACCGCCTCCACCAGCATCGTCGACCGCCCCGGGGTGACGGACTGGTGCCGGTCCCGCTCCTGCTCACGGTCATATCGTTAACCGTCGCGGCGCCCGCGGGCGCGCTCCCGCCGATCCTCCTGGACACCAACTGCTTCGTGTACATGGACGCACCGGAGTTCAACGATCAGGACGTAGGGGTCAAGCCCCCGTACATCGGCCCCGGCTCAAAGACCACGCTGCGGCCCACCGGGGCCCTGGGCGGCCCCCAGGCCCCGCAGGCCCAACGGCAGGGCGGGCAGCAGACGCAGCAGACCGGGCAGCAGGGACAGCAGCAGGGTCAACAGGGTGGCCAGGCTCAGGCCGCCCCGAGCGCGACGATCGTGCAGCCACCCTCCGGGGCCGAGGACTGGATCAAGCCCCGCTCGGACTCCGACGGGGTCGAGTATCGACTGGTCGACGTGGACGGCGCGTACCCGAAGTCGCTGTACTGGTTGCCGTACTTCTCCCTCCTCTCGTACCTGGACGCGCGCGGTCGCCTCTACGTGATCCCGGCCGCGGCCGACCCGACCCTGAGGTACAGCGTGCTCAAGGCCATCCAGCGCCGGGCGCCCGGCATCCTAGTCATGAGGCTCCAGCTGACCGACCCCAGCAGGATGCCGAGCGTCGTCGACTTCGCCGCTAAGCTGGGCTACACGCACCTGATCACGGTGATCGCGGAGTTCGACCCGCTCGCCCTGTCGTCCGCACTGGCCCTGAAGTGGCGGCTGGTGGAGGAGTACTGCAGGAAGACCGGGACGGACCCGGTCACCGTCGGCGTGGCGATCGTCGCGGTGGGAACGTCGATGGCCCGGGTCAGGTTGACGGGCCCTGACGGGAGCGAGATCGGGACCGAGCACGTGACCGTGCTGGCCCCGATCCTCCCGAACGCGGCCGTGATCGACGTGACGGATCTGGACCCCGAGCGGTGCCCGCCCCCGCAGCTCCTGGACAACTTCGACCAGCTCCTGGTCGGTGGTGAGGGGATCACCGTGGACGAGATCGTGGTCGTGTACCGGAGCGACGCGTTCCGGGAGTACCTCGAGCGGTACCTGAAGTGGCTGTCGAGGGCGGA
>NZ_JBMXXF010000004.1:0-166355 GCF_053997775.1 Methanopyrus sp. | reverse complement strand
TTCGACGGTCTGGACGAGCACTTCCGGGTGCTGATCGGTCGTGGCGACCCGCCCAGGGTCACCGGGCCGTGCCTGCAGGCCCAGGTGTGCGACGTTTACGCGGTCCTGGGGTGGTGGCACTCCCGATCCCGCAGGTCCTCGACGGGGGTCGGGTTGTGGTGGGCGTGCGCGCTGGCGTGGTGCTGCTGGCGCTGGTGGTCGCGGCGGCGCCGGTGAGCGCGGAGCGGGTGTACGTGCTGGTCAACGTGCCGGGCACGTTCTCGCTGGAGGACGACTGGGTGAAGGTGTTCGTCACGGCCGCGTCGCTGGCGCGGCCGAGCGGGCCGTCGGTCGTGCCGGTCCCGGTGCAGGGGCCGGTGGGACCGCTGGAGCTGCGGCTGATGGGGAAGCCGTCCCGGGTGCTCACGTACGGGGTCTCGGCGGTGCGGCCGGAGTGGGAGCGGTTGCCGGACGAAGTGGAGGAGGCCTGCGCCCGGGTGGTGAACGCGGCGAGGGCGGTCGGCGTGCCGGTGGACTTCCTGCTCTGCCTGGACCCGGCCAACGTGACCCCGGCCCTGGAGCTGGCCCCGGTGGTGTCCAAGCAGCGCGGTGCGATCGTGTGGGGCGACCCGTCGGTGTACCTGAGGAGCGTGCCGGGCGTGCCGGTGCTGACGCTGGACGAGTACCTGCGGAGTTTCCGGGAGGCGAGCCTGCGGGTGCAGGCGGTCGCCGCGGCGAGTCCCCCGGGCCCGGGTAGCCCGAACCCGATGGCGCTCGCGGCGGTCCTGTTCGCGTGCCTGCGTCCCGCGGTGGTGGGGTTCGTGTCCGGCGGGGACGCGGGGAGCATGGTGGACGCGGTCCGTGAGCGGTTGCGGACGGCGTACGGGGTGCGGGTGGATACGGGGGATGTGCGGTACCTGGTCGCGTTCGGTGAGGAGTTCTCCGGGCTGGTGGGATCGTCCGGGGAGGGTCCCGTCGTGGCGGTGTTCCCGTTCCGGGACGTGCCGGGGTTCCTCGCGGCGTGCCGGATGATCCTGTCCGGGCTGGCTTTCGGGGAGGCTCAGCCGGTGCTGCTCTGTGATCCGGTGAGTCGTTGGGTGAGGTACGAGGCGCGGTTGAGGCGGTGCCTTCAGGCCTCGGTGCTGCGGGTGACCGACGTGGCGGCGGTGAACGCGGGGTTGTGCGCCCACCCGTGCGCGGTGGTGGACGCGAGCTGGACGTCGGGCGCTCGACCCTCGGGTCAGGGGGCGTCCTCTCAGGCTCGGCAGGGCCAGCAGCCGGGGCAGGCTCCCGGTGGGCAGCCGGCTCAGCCCGCTCAGCCGGGCGGGCGGGCGGCTTCGACCCCGTCCTCGTGGTTGGCGGCGCTGGACTCGCAGGGTCGGTGCGCGCTGTTCCTGGCGGTGGATCCGGGCGTGATCGGGCAGGCCGGGGCGTTCGTGACTCCGAACGGGTACCCGAAGTTCTCGTCGGTGGTCGGGTTCGCGAGCCCGGTTGGGGCCTTGATGGCCTACCTGTTCGCGGCGGCCGGGTACGAGCTGGGTGAGGCGGTGCGGTGGGCGTCGTGCGTGCTGTCGGTGCTCCGGGAGCGTGGGTACGGGTCGGGGAACCTGGTGAACCCCTCCTACGTGCTGATCGGGGACCCGTTCCGGCGGTTTCGGGCGGCGTTGGAGTACCCGCTGCCGGGGTTGAAGCCCGGGTCGGTGACGGTTCGGGTGTCGGAGGCGTTCTTGGTGCCGCTGGGCCGGTACTGGGTGCTGCCGTTGGTGTTCCCGGACTTCGTGACCGGGCTGTGGGACGTGCCTAAGGACAGTCACTGGACGGTGGTTGGGAGGGGGTTGGAGTTCGCGCGGTGTCGGGTGGGTGCCAGGGAGTTCGCGGTGGGCGCGGTGGTGGCGGCCCCGGAGGGGGTTCGGTCGTCCTACGCGCTGCCGTTAAACGAATTCAATAAGTACCGAGTGACCGTCACGGTCAGGCTCGTCTCCGGCTCGGAGGGCTCGTCCGGCCCGAGGTCGGTGGGGGTTCCGGTTTGCGGGACCGCGGTAGCGTCAGCATTGTGGCTGGTGGTCAGTGGGGCGATGAGGGGAAGGGGAAGGTCGTCGCGTACCTGGCGGTGCAGGATGAGCCGAGCGTGGTGGCGAGGGCGGGCGTGGGTCCGAACGCGGGCCACACGGTGCGGGTGAACGGGGAGGAGTACGGGCTGCGGCAGGTGCCGTGCGGGTTCCCGTACGAGGACGCGGAGCTGGCGATCGGTCCAGGGGTGCTGGTGAACCCGGAGGTCCTGCTGGACGAGGTGGAGCGGTTGTCCCGGTTTCGGGTGGGTGAGCGGCTCACGGTGGATGAGCGGTGCGCGATCATCGAGCGGAAGCACATCGAGGCGGAGCGGCGGTCGAGGCACCTGTCGGACGAGATCGACACGACGGGGACGGGGTGCGGGCCGGCGAACGCGGATCGGGCGCTGCGGAAGGCGAAGCTGGCGCGGGACGTGGAGGAGCTGGAGGAGTTCCTCGGGGACGTGCCGTGCCTGGTGAACGGGAGCGTGAACGAGGGTGAAGACGTGCTGGTGGAGGGCACGCAGGGGTTCGGGCTCTCGCTGTACCACGGGATCGACTACCCGTACGTGACGAGCAAGGACACGACGGCGAGCGCCTTCGCGTCGGACGTGGGGATCGGGCCGACGCGGGTGGACGAGGTGTACGTGGTGTTCAAGGCGTACGCGACGCGGGTGGGCGAGGGCCCGTTCCCGACGGAGCTGAGCCGGGAGGAGGTGATCGAGCGGTTCGGGGAGGAGATTCTGGAGGTGGAGCGCGGAACGGTGACGGGGCGGCCGAGGCGGATCGGGGAGTTCGACTTCAAGATGGCCAAGCGGGCGTGCGTGATCAACGGGGCGACGCAGGTGGTGCTTACGTGCATCGACCGGCGGTTCCCGGACGCGGCGGAGGCGGAGACGTGGGGTGAGCTGCCCGGGGAGGCGAAGCGGTTCGTGGAGAAGGTCGAGGAGGCCGTGGGCGTGCCGGTGACGCTGATCTCCACGGGGCCCGAGCTGGATCACATGGTGGACCTGCGGTGACCACCCTCCCCTTTTACCTCCCTCAGCAGCTCTCGGACGCGGTCCGTGGTCGGGACGCGCACCACCTCGAACCGGTCCCTCTCGTCCAACGGCGCCGTCGCGTCGAGGACGGCCTTCGCCATCACGCCGTCCTCGCTGGACGGGTCGAGCGTCGAGCCCAGACCGCGCACCACGTGCAGGTCCCGGTCGGCTTGGAATCGGGTGGCCAGGGCGTACTCGACCTGCTCCGGATCGTCCGGGTCGATGTCCTCGTCCACCACGACCACGTGCTTGAGGCTCGGGTGCGCGGCGAGGGCGGCCAGGCCCGCGTTCACCGCCTCGCCCTCCGTCCGCTTCCGGATGGAGACGACCGCGTGCAGCCAGCGGCCGCCCCCCGGGGTCAGCCGAACCTTCCTCACGTCGCACACCCGGGAGACGTGCGCGAGGACGGTCGCCTCCGCCGGGCCCCCCATCATGATGCGGTGCTCCTCGCCGCCTGGGAGGATCACGGTGGGCGTGAAGTCCTCGCGCGCGTACACCTTCTCCACGACCAGGACGGGCTCCCGACGGCGCTCGTCCAGGGTCCTCGTCACGTCGACGAACGGTCCCTCCGGGGCCCGCTCGTCCACGAGGCGGCCCACCAGCACGACCTCGCTCTCCGCGGGCACGGGTAGGTCGTGGTCCACCAGGTGCACCCGGAAGCCATCCCAGAAGGCGGCCGCGACCGTCAGCTCGTCCACGTCGTACGGGACCCGGGCGCAGCAGGCGAACATGGTTCGCGGGTCCACACCCAGGCACACGGCCACGGGTAGGTCGCGGCCGGACCGCTCGTAGTACCGGTACAGGTGCCGGGGCACGATCCGCACGGCGAAGCGACCGTCGCCCAGGTACATCATGCGGTGAACCGAGGCGTTGGGCGTGCCCTCCTCGGGCTCGCGCGCGATGATCAGGGAGGTGGTCAGGTAGGGGCCGCCGTCCGTCCGGTAGAACCGGCACATGGGGAGCTCCTCGTCCAGGAACCCGGGCCCGTGCTCGGTCTCCGTGAACGCGGGCGAGGGGTCCCTCCCGGGTCGCTCGGGCCGGTCCATGGCCTTCGCCAGGCGGTGGAGCACGTCGTCCCACGAGTCGACGCCGAGCGCCCTGACCAGGTATTCGCGTCGGGCGCAGAGGTTTCCGATCAGGCTGGCTCGGTATCCCTCGACGCGCTCGAAGAGGACGGGCCGGTTCAGGCCCTGGAGGACGGCCGGGACCTCGTACTCCGGTGAAAGCTCCCGGCGCACGGTCACCAGCTCGTCCTCGACGACTTTAAGGAAGTCCCGCACGACCGGGCCCCCGGGATGAAGAGAAAGTCCCGGACCGAGGGGTGAGGACCGGGACGCGGGCGGACCCCGATCACTCGATCCCCGTGAACCGGATGCCGATGCCCTTCTTCCCGTACCGCTGGTTCAGCCCGATCAGCAGGGCGGTGATGGACTCCACGATCCGGGCGTTGGCGAGTGGCCCGCCGTCGATCGCCCGCACGCCGGGGATGTCCTCCGCGAGCTCCATCACCGTCCTCTTCGCGTCCTCGTCGTCGGAGCAGACGACCACGTCGCACTCGACCTCCCGGTCCAGGTCCCGGAGTAGCTCCGCCGAGACGTTCTCGAAGGCCGAGACGACGGGCTGCTCCACCAGGGACTGCACGGTTTCCGCGGCCGAGCCCTCCCACGGGGTGATGGTCCGGGTGGGTCGGCCGCCGATGGCCGTCTCCAGGGGTACGGTCACGTCCACGATGATCGCGTCGTCCGGGAGCGCGTCGCGGAGCCCTCGGACCGTCTCGATCACGGCGAAGAAGGGCACCGTGAGAAGGACCACGTCCGCGTCCGAGACGGCCTTCTCGTTCTCCCTCCCCTCCACGGTCGCGTCCTCGTACCCGTGCTCGGAGAGGATCTCCACCGCCCTCTCGGCGGCCTTGAGCGCCCGCTCTTCCTCCCGGGACCCAATCACGACCTCGTGGCCCGCGGCCGCGAATCGGAGGGCCAGCCCGAACCCCTGGTCGCCGGTGCCTCCGACCAGGGCGAGGCGCATCGTCCGACCCCCGGTTCCGGCCCGCGGCCCGGGTTTTAGGGGTGCCGGCCTCGCTCAGAACAGCTGGAGGGCGTTGTCGCGGGTGACGGCCTCCACGTCGTCGAATCCCCTCCGCTCGAGCTCGAGGGCGACCTCGGCCACGGCGAGCACGTTGCTGGGGGCCAGGGAGGCGTCGCTGTTGATCAGGATGCGGTCCGCGTCCTCCCGGTGGTTCAGGACCATCTCGACGGCCTCCTCGACGGTGGCCTTGCCCGGCTGGACCGAGATGCCCGCGTTCAGGCCCCGTTCGAGCACGTCGTTCAGGAACCGCTCGTTCAGGTGGTCCACCACGACCAGGGCCGGGTCCGCGTCGGAGGCTTGGATCGTCTCCAGGGTTCGGGCGACGACCCGGGGGTCCCGGCTGCGCGGCGTGTGAACCACGACGGGCACGTCCTCGGTGGCGGCGAGGTCGAGCTGCTCGCGGAAGACCTCCACCTCCCGCTCGGTGGCCCGCTCCAGTCCGATCTCGCCGACGGCGTCGAGGTCGCTCAGGCGCTCCTCCAGGGTCCTCAGGGCCCTCTCGGTCCCCCGCTCCGGGATGGCGCGCGGGTGCACCCCGAGCCCGACGCGGGCGTCGATGAGGTACTCGTCGGCCCGCTCCGCGGCGGCCCGGACCGCCTCCCAGTGGCCGAGGAGGGCGTCGTGGGTTCGGGCGGGTATGGGGTCGTGGGAGAGGGTGAGCGCGTACCGGATTCCGGCCAAGCTCATGCGTCGGAGGTCGTCCTCCGGGCGCACGTCCAGGTGCACGTGGGCGTCGAACTTGGCGAACACGGCCGGCCGCCCCCGGTTCTCAGAGTTTAAATACTCAGGCGCCCCCGGTGCTCGACGGGGGTGAGCCCGATGGCCGAGTCCGTGGAGGAGGTTATCGACCTCTCGGAGATCCCGTTCCAGCCGATGGACAAGCAGGAGATTCACCAGCTGGAGACCGTGCTGCTGGTGGCGACGCTGTTCCGACCGAAGGTGCTGGAGATGATCCACGAGGAGAAGTTCCTGACGTGGGTGGACTCGCTGGCGGTGGCGGCGGCCGCGCTGGCGCGGCAGAAGGCCGGGTACACGGTGTCGGAGATCGCGGAGGAGCTGGGGCGCACGGAGACCACGATCCGGAAGCACCTGCAGGGTGAGACGAAGGCGGGACAGCTCGTCCTGGAGACCTACGACATGCTGAAGAGCGGGGAGCTCAAGATCGTGACGGGCAAGGAGGAGGTGGAGGAGAAGCTGAGGGCGGAGGAAGAGGAGCTGGAGCGGCTGCGCTCTAAGGTGGGCGACGTGGCCTCCTCGCTGAACCGGGTGGTGGAGGCCCTGAGCGAGTGTCGGTCCTCGATGGACGACGCGATCGAGGAGCTGGAGGGCGCGGTGGAGGAGCTGAAGGAGCTCAGCGAGGGCGAGTAGCCTCCCGAAGCCCGCGGAGCCGCTTGCGCAGCCCCTCCAGGTACCTCTCCACCTTCTCCTCGTCCACGGGCTGCTTCCAGGAGCCCGCGAGCATGCACTTGGGCTCGGCCCCGCGCACGGACACGCGCCGCTCGACCAGCCCCTCGTAGACCTCCCGTTTCTCCAGGTCCCAGACCGGGGTCCGGTACTCGACGCCGTACTCCTCGCACATCTCCTCCCAGAACTCCTTGGCGGCGGGCGTCTGCTCCGGGTAGTCCCGGGAGCGGCGGTCCCCGGTCACGATCACGTCCGGGTCCAGCCGCTCGAGCGCGTGGTACAGCATGCAGAACTTGCAGTCTAGGCAGACCGGGTTCCACCCGAACCGCAGGATCCGGCGCTCGAGCCCGCGGAGTCCCCACCGATGGAAGGGACCGTGCACGTCGAACACGCGCCACTCCAGGTCGCACTTCACGCGCCGGCGGACCTGGGCGTAGTTGAGCCTCGCCTTTTCGACGTTCAGCAGGACCCCGTTGTCGTACGTGGCGAGGAGCATGTGATCCGGCCTCAACTCCTCCCAGGCTAGGAGGGCGGAGAGGACGGAGTCGGGGCCGCCGGAGAAGAGGACGACTACGCGCATCTCGGGGCCCCTTCAGGACACCTCGAGTCCGTGCTCCTCCGCGATCCCGTGGAAGGCCTCGATCACCCGGTCCACCTGCTCCTCCGAGAGCCCGTACACGCTCAGCTTGATCGCCTTGGTCTGACCGGGCTGGATCCCCGTGATCCCGCGCTCCTTGAGCTCCTCGTACAGGAAGTAGCCCTTCCTCGGGTGCTCCCGGGCGATCCGGTGGAAGCCCGGGGTCTCGAGCTTCACCAGGTCGTGCCGTTTGGGCCGCTCTCCGAGCTGTCGAACGCCCTCGATCCGCTCGAGTTCCTCCACGAGCCGCCGGGTCTTCCTGACCTCGTCTTCCCACCGCTTGACGCGCTCGACCACGTGCGGGAAGCTGGCCATCATGGTGACGATCGGGGCCCCCATCACCGTGCAGCCGAGCAGCTCCACCTCCTTGTGCGGCCAGCTGCGCCCGGAGACGTCGCCCTCGATGGAGGAGCCTCGGAGTACCTCATCCGCCCACTCGTCCCGCATCGCCAGGACGCCGCAGGGGGCGCAGGCGGCCAGACCCTTGTGCCCGCTGCCGATCATGAAATCTGGCTTGGGATTGAGCCGGGAGAGGTCCATGCGGCCCATCGTGTAGGCGCAGTTGAGAACGCACGGGACACCCCGCTTCCGACAGATCTTGATGAACCTCTCCGCGTCCGCTAGGTTCCCGTACTCGCTGTCCACGTGGGTGAGCAGGGCGAGCGCGGGCGGGTCCCCGGTCTCGTCCTCCACCTCGTCGAAGACCCGCTCGTACTCCTCCACCCGGACGCGGTACTCCGGGTGGCCCGTGTGCGGAACCTCCCGGACCCTTACCCCCCACCGTTCCGCGGCGAGGAACGTGGTGTAGTGGGCCAGGGCGTCGACGACCATGACGTCCCCCTCCTCGCACAGGGCCCCTACCACGGCCTCCTTGGAGTAGCGGGCGCCGGCGGTGACGCGCACAACGTCCATACCGAGGAACTCCGCCAGGTCCTCGTGGAACTGCCGGATCGGGGGCTTTTCCACCTCGTGGAGCAGGCCCTCGCAGAAGTCGCACACGCTGTAGCCGTCGCCGAACTCGATGAGCGCCTTCTTGGCCTCGGGGGTGAGGACGCCGCCCCGCTGGATCGGGTTCACGTTAATGTACCGGCGCTCCGTGTCGCGGACGAGGCGGCGGTAGCGGTCGAGGTTCACGGGGGCGCCCCCTCAGAGGTCGACCACGTACTCGGCCACCCACCGGCCGTCCTCGCGCTCGACCCGCATGTTGTGGTACGTGATGGCCTTGACCTCGGTGTGGAAGGGGTGTCGGTCCGGGTCGTAGGGCTCGCCCCTCGCGGTCCCCACCGCGCGCCATCCGTCGTCGGTTTGCTCCAGCTCGTCCACCTCGAACTCGGAGAACAGGAGGCCGTTCACCTCGTGTTGGAAGTGAATCTCCTCGAGCCAGTCGTGGAGGAGCTCGACCTCGTCCTCGGCCTCGGTGACCTCGACCTGCACCTCCTCCCGCGGCTCGACCGCGTCCAGGTCCGTGATCAGGTCGAACAGGGCCTTGGCCGCCTCGACGAGCAGCTCCTCGAGCGAGTCGGCCCACACGCGGAAGGCCGCGTCCGCGGTGTGCTCGATCTCCTCCCAGGGCACCGGCGTGGCCCCCGGCCCGCGGAGGGGAAATAAGAGAGAAATCCTTCGGTCGTGCGGGGTGATGCGGCGTGTGCCTGGCGATTCCGGGACGGATCGTGGAGCTGGAGGGTAACCGGGCGATCGTGGACTTCGGCGGCGTGCGGCAGGAGGTGGACGTGAGCCTGCTGGAGGACGTGAAGGAGGGTGACTGGGTCATCGTGCACACGGGGTTCGCCATCCAGAAGCTCTCCGAGGAGGAGGCGAGGGCGTCGCTGGAGGTGTGGGAGGAGGTGCTCAAGCACGTGGAGGAGGAGCTGGAGCATGGCGAGGAGGGAGATGGTTAAGCGGCTGGTCCGTCGGGTGCATCGGGAGGCGGAGCGGGTCGGTCACGAGGTCTCGATCATGCACGTGTGCGGGTCGCACGAGCGGACGATCGTGGAGCACGGGCTGCGCTCGCTCCTTCCGGAGGGTGTGCGCCTCGTCTGCGGTCCCGGCTGCCCGGTCTGCGTGACGACGGCGGGGGAGCTCTCGGCCGCCATCGAGGCGGCGGAGGACGGGATGGTCGTCTGCGCGTTCGGGGACGTGTACCGGGTGCCGACCCCGCGCGGCTCGCTCTCGTCCTGCGATGGTGACGTGAGGGTGGTGCAGAGCGCACGGCAGGCGGAGCGGGTCGCCGAGTCGGAGGATCGGGACGTGCTGTACCTGGCGGTGGGGTTCGAGACGACGGCCCCCACGACCGCGGCCGTCCTGCTCGACGACCCGCCCTCGAACCTGTACGTGCTCTCGGCCCACCGACTGATACCGCCCGTGATGGAGTGGCTGCTCGAGCGGGGCGAGTGTCGGATCGACGCGTTCATCTGCCCGGGTCACGTGTCCACGATCATCGGGGAGCGCCCCTACGGACCGATCGCGGAGCGGATCCCGTGCGTGATCGCGGGGTTCGAGCCAGAGGACGTGCTCATCGCCGTGCTCGCGGCCCTCAAGATGATCAGGAGGGGTCGGACCGGGCTGGTCAACGAGTACACGAGGGCGGTGAGGCCGGAGGGGAACCGGACGGCCCGGGAGCTCATGGAGCGGGCCTTCGAGCCGGAGGACCGGCCGTGGCGGGGGTTCCCCACGATCCCGGGGTCCGCGCTGGCCCTGCGGGAGGAGGTGGCGGACCACGACGCGAGGGAGGCGGGCATCGAGCCCGATTTCAGCGTCGGGGCTCACGAGGGGTGCATCTGCGATCGGATCCTGCGCGGCCTGGCCTCGCCCGAGGACTGCCCCTTATTCGGTCGGAAGTGCACCCCGACGAACCCGGTGGGCCCGTGCATGGTCTCGGAGGAGGGACCCTGCTTCATCCGGTACCGGTTCGGTGGAGGTACGTGAATGAGCGTGGACCATTGGCTGAGGCGGCTGGAACGGGCCCTGGAGGAGCGGGAGCGTGACCGGGTTCCGGACCCGGCGCTGGCGGTCGGCCTGGTGGTCCTGGGCCCCACGGTCTCGACCGCGGCCATCGTGGTCGTGGTGGCGGGGTTCTTGCGGGTCTCCGGCGCCCCCATCGATCGGGCCGGGGACTTGGCGATCCCGCTGGGCCTGCTGAACCTCGTGGCCTCGTTCGCGGTCGTGAACGCGGTCCTGACGTACCTGGTCGTCCGGGGGACCAATTTTCACCTGGAGTGGTCGGAGCGGTTCTTCCGCGCGCTGATCGAGGTCCTCTACCGGGCGGAGGTGATCCCCCGACGGTGTTACCTGGCCGCGATCCGCAAGCTGGAGGGGCTGTCGGGGTCGAGGATGGACGAGTCACTGTGGGCGGTGGTGGGGTTCCTCACCCTGGGGCTCTCCTGCCTGTACGTGCTGTGCCGGGTGTACGGTCGGGCCCGTCGGCACGAGGAGCGGGAGGTCGCGATCGTGGAGCTGTTGGGCGAGTACCTGGGGTCCGGGTTGGAGCTGCGTCGTCGCCTTCTTCGCGAGGACGTGGTGGCGTACGCCCTGCTCGCGCTGTTCCTGCCCCCCACGTACCCGCTGCTCGTGTACCGGGTGTTCCGGGACCTGAACCGGCACCTGAACGCCCACCGGAGGTTCGAGCGGGAGCTGATGGAGCGGGTCTTCTCGTGACGCGGTCAGTCCCCGTCCATGGATTCCCGCCAGCGCTCGTACACCCGCTCGCACGCCTTCAGCACGTCCCTCGGCGTGATCTCACCGCGCGTCTTCAGGGCGGCGGCCACCTGGGAGCCACCGGCGCCGACCCCCTCCTTCACGTACCCGCGCTCGTACAGGGTGAACTCCCGGTACCGGGACCGGGAGAAGCCCGGGTCCGCGGAGAACAGGGCGAACCGGCCCACCTGCCGCAGCAGCCCCAGGATGTCCGAGTCCTCGTCTTCCACCACGTACTTGGTCGTACCCACGAACACGCGGCCCGGGTCGTACTCGCCCAGCTCGGAGAGGCACGCGAGCACGGCGACCATCTGCGTGCCCCCGGCCAGCAGGACCGGCGTCCGGCACCCCTTGAGGATCCCGAGCACGGCGGGCATCATGGGGTCGCCGAACCGGCGGGCGGCTTCGTGGGGGTCCAGGTCCCCGGGCTCGACCCCCTGAGCCCTCAGCCCCTCCCGCACGACTCTCTCCTTGATCTCGTGCGGCGTCTCGTGGGAGCTGCTCGCGAAGCGGCCCCACACCTCGTACCCTAGGGCGGCCATCACCGCCATCGCCGTGGTCGTCCCGCCCGGCACGCTCTCGCCCACGGTCAAGAAACCCACGTCCCGGCTCAGCTCGCGGCCCAGCAACCGCCCCGCCTCGAGCAGGTCGTCGTACGCATCCTCGGACAGGGCAGGGCCCTCGCGGAAGTCCCGCGCCACCTCCCCGCCCAGGTCGATGCAGGGGCAGGCGGGCTTCACGGCCACGCCGGCGTCCGCGGGCAGGAAGGGGAGGGAAGCCAGATCCATGGCCGCCCGCGTGATCACGGCGGGGGAGGGTGCACCGGCCGGGTTCTGGGGCGCGTCCTCCGCGTTCACGATCCGGTCCAGGTAGATCAGCTCCACGTCCCCGGCCGGCGTGTGGAAGGTTAGCTCCGGCGTGCGGCCGGCCGCGGAGATGCCCGGGATCAGGCTGACCTCGGTGTTACCGATCACGCAGATCAGGATCGTGCGCTCGCCCAGGCACGCCCTGAGTGCGTCGTGGACGGCCCTCCGGTCCCCGTAGGCCCGGATCCCGGGAAGGACCTCCCCCAGATCCGTCAAACGATCCACTCCCGGGGTAGGTTGGTGAGTACCTCGCACCCGTTCCCGCGGACGACCACCATCTCCTCCACCCTGACCCCGAACCGCTCGGAGTACAGGCCCGGTTCCACGGTGATCACGGCACCCTCCGGCAGCTCACCACGGAGCCGACCCTCGTGCACGGTCACCCCCACGTGATGGCCGAGGCTGTGGGGGAACGAGAAGTCCTGAAACTCCCCCTCCATCTCCTCTCGAACGCGCTCCTCCACCTCCTTGGGATCCACCCCGGCCCGGAGCTCCCCCAGGGCGCTCTCCAGGGCCTCGCAGACGGTTTCCAGTACCGGGACCGCGTTCCCCTCCTCCGCGCACACGGTCCGCGTGACGTCCGTGCAGTAAACGTACCTCAGGCCGAAATCGACGAGCATCGTGTGCTTCCACTCCCGTCGATCCGGTTGCGGTCGGTGATGCGGGACGCCGGAGCCCTCGTCGTAGCCCACGATCGGGTCGAAGGAGGGGGATACCCCGAGCTCCCGGGCCCGGGCCGCGAGCTCGGCGGCTACCTCGCTCTCCGCCCTCCCCTCCTCGGGTATCAGGGAACGCAGGATCCCCTCGGTGACCTCGACCAGCCCCCGGATCACCTCCACCTCCCCCTTCGTTTTGGATAGCTTAACGTTTCGAACGTCGTCCGAGACCCTCAGCCGGTAGCACGGGACGTACTCGGGGGCGCGCCGGGAGTCGCTGACGCGGGCCGGTGGCAGGTCCCGGGCCTCCTCGCGCTCGAGCACCTCCAGCTCCTCCGGGACGGGCCACTCCCGGACGGCCGGTAGGTCCATCCTCGGGACGAGGAGCGCGTACCTCTCCTCCTCGAAGTCCGCGTAGAACGCCAGGCCCGGGAAGTGCGTCGCCCATTTCACGTTGTCCCGACGGACCAGCACGCACCGCTCTCCGTCGCAGGCCTCCTCAAGCCTCCTCATCTTCTCCCCGAACGTCCTCCTCCTCAGCGTCTCCTCCACCCGATCCAACGTCCTCCTCAGCCGATTCCCCCTCACCTTCCTCAACCTCCCATCCACCCTTGGAGAGCTCCATGACGGACCGGTAGACCCTGAGGACCTCGAGCGCGCTCTCGCGGGATGGGGCCGCGATCCGGCGGTCCCCGACGACGACCTCAACCCCGAGGGCCTCCCCGAGCTTCTCGACCACGCCCGGTTCCACCTCCTCCGGGGACAGGCCCACTTCTCGGCAGACCTCCTCCAGACTCACCGGTACCAGGCGGCGCTCCCGTTCCTCCAGTCGCTCCCGGAGCTCCCGCACCCGCTCCCGGAGCCTTTCCACCTCGCGCTCCAGCCGCTCCCGCTCCTCCTCCAGCTCCTCCCGCTTCTCCTCCGACCGCTCGAGCTCCTCCTTCAGTTCCTCGATCCTGCGCCGCTCGTCCTCCACCCGCTCCTCCAACTCCTCCAGCTCCTTCAGGCGCTCCCTCAGGTCCTGGAGCTCCTCCCGCAGCCGCTTGAGCTTGATCAGACCCTTGAGACCGGCCCGGATGAGGGCGTTGCGGAGCTCCCGCTCCACGATGTCCAGGTTAACGTGCTCGACGTCGTGGCCGAGCGGGAGCTTGACGCGCTCCACGTGGCCCACGAGGTCCTCGAGCTCCTCCTGGAACTCGCTGGCCAGCTTCCGACCCGGCTTGTCGGCGTCGGTGGCGATGAGGACCACGTCGGCCCCCTCGGCCGCGCGGCGGGCGATGTGGGCGTGGGTGGTGGGGATGATGGAGGTAATGGTGACGTTGAACTCCCCTCCGAGGGCCATTCGCTGAAGGACCTTGGAGATGATCTCGGCGTCGGCGGCTCCCTCCACGATCACTCGGACGTCGACGGGGGATCGCTTGCGTCGCGGGGGCATCGCCGGGGCTCCCTCAGCGTCGCCGCTGCCGGTTGTACTTCTTGTTCTGCCAGTTGTACTTCCTCATCCGCCGCGAGCGGCCGAAGCCGCAGGCCGCACAGTACCCCTTCCGCACGTGGTAGGCCCGGCGGCCGCACCGACGGCACCGGACGTGGGTTTTCGTCTTGTTGCGCTTTCCGAAGGAGGGCGTGCCCTTCGCCACGTTCGATCACCCCCGGAGGGTTACCCGACCTCCGCCGGGGATATTAAGGTGACACTGTCGCCTCGGACGAGCACGCGGCCCAGTCGGACCTCGGAGTCCCCGGAGATCTCGACGCAGTCGTCCAGGACCAGGTTCAGGTGCCCGTCGAAGGATACGAGTCGGCCACGGAGCGTCTTGCCGGTTTTCAGCTCCACGATCACGATGTCATCCAAAAAATCCCTCAGTGCGTCGCGCGGCCTCAACGGGTCCGGCACCCCCGTCGCGCGGTGGGGGAGGCGCGCATGAAGGTTTCCCGGCGGCATCCGATCTCGGAGAAGGAGCTGGATGAGGTGCTGAGGGACATCCGGGGAACCGTCGGGGTGGACCTTGGGGAGGTCCTGTCGGGCGAGGAGCTGGTGGAGCTGGGGCACGTGAAGGGCCCGGAGGTGGAGCGCATACTCATCGCCCGGGGTCGGGTGGTGGCGTTCGAGTGGAAGGAGCGGTGGTTGCCCACGCTGCACCCGCTGCTGGAGCTGGGGTCGGGGGCGTTCGGGCACGCGGTGGTCGTGGACATGGGGGCCGTCAAGCCGATCGCCTCGGGTGCGGACGTTATGGTGCCTGGGATCGTGGAGGTGAGGGGAGGGTTCGAGCGCGGTGATGGGGTGGTGGTGCTGGACGAGAGGAACGAGCGGCCGTTGGCCGTCGGCATCGCCCGGTTCGACGCGTCGGAGATCGAGCGGAGGGATCGGGGTCGCGCGGTGGAAAACGTGCACCACGTGGGGGATGAGCTCTGGGAGGCGCGGTTCTGACGCCCGCCGTCTGACCTCTACCGCTTGCCGAACAGTCCTTTGATGATCTTAGAGAGGACGCCCTCCTTGTCCGGGACCTCCACCTCGTACTCGATGCCAAGGAGCTCGGCGGCCAGTTTTTTGAACGCCTGGGCGGCCGCGGACTTGGGGCTGCGGACGACCACGGGCTCACCGAACGCGGCGGCGCGGCGCACCTCGGGGTCTTCCGGGATCTCGGCCAGCACCCGGGTCTCCAGGATCTTCTCGATCTCGTCCTTGGTGAGCTCGGTCTTGTCCTTGGTCACCCGGTTCACGGCGGCCCCGGTGATGTCCGTGCCCACGCGCTCGGCCACGGCCTTAACCTTCAGCGCGTCGGTGATGGAGGCGATCTCGGGGTTCACGACCAGCAGGCACTCGGTCGCGGCGGAGAGCGCCGTCAGCGCGTCGCGGCCCAGTCCGGCGGGACCGTCGATGAGGAGGAAGTCGGCCCGGTCTACGATCCACTCGACCACCTCGCGCAGGCGCTCCGGGTTGGCCTTACGGATGCCCTCGAGCGAGATGCCGGCCGGGATGACCTTCACGCCCTTGGGACCTTCATACACTGCCTCTTCCACGTCCGCCTCGCCGGCCAGCACGTCGTGCAGGGTGACGGGGGCGTCCTCCATCTGGAGGATCAGACCGAGGTTGGCCATGGCGATGTCCGCGTCCAGGATGTAGACCTCGCCGTTCATGTCCGCGAGGGCGGTTCCCAGGTTGGCGGTTACGGTCGTCTTACCGGTGCCGCCCTTACCCGAGGCGATGCAGATGGCCCTACACCCATCTCCCCCTTCGGACTCCGCCAAGCTCGCTACCCCTCGTTCGGGGACTCGGCCTTGGATTCGGATGATTCCGTGGTGTGTCCGATGAGGAACTCCAGCTTGGACGTTAGAGACTTAGCGATTCTCTCACATTTTTCGTCGACTTCTTCGGGGTCCGATTCGACGACGAACGCGATTAAGACGTCTTTATAGGGTTTTACCGCCAGGGTTTTCCCAGACTTGGTTCCAAGCTTCACCCACTCTAAATGAACCTCCATGTAGTCATCCAGGAGGTCGACGAGCCGGCTGATTTCGGCGGCTGCGCGGTCCGGTTCCCGGATGCCCTGGGAATCCACCACGAGGCCCTGCCGGTCGGTGATCACGTACGGAATCTCGGTCTCCTCCTCGGCTGGCGAGGGCACCTTGGCGGACTCCACGATCATGCTGAGGTCGCTGCGGAGCATGAACACGTCGGCGTCCGATGGGGTGGTCCTGGTCTCGCAGATCGCCACGCTGCCGTTCACCTTGACGGCCAGGTAGTTCGACCCCTCCTCGGAGGACACGATGATCGTGTCGGCGTCCCGCGCCGTCTCGAACACCCGCTTGATCGCGTCGATGAGCTCGTGGTCGAAGGATCCGTCACCCGACATTCCGATGGGCTTGCCTCGCTCGTCGATCACCGCCATCCACTCGAACCCGAAGTACTCGCGGAGCTCGTCCAGCGCCTTGGACATGTCCTTCCGGGCGGTCTCGACGAGCTTCTCCGGCTCCAGCTGCTTGGAGGCGATCTGCAGGGCCCGCTGGATCGCCTCCTCCCGGGCCTCCCTCGCGTGCTCATCCTCGGGCTCCTCTACCCGCTCCTCCTCACCTCCCCTTCTGAACAGCCGCTTGAACTTGCCCACGATGCGGGCCACGGTCCTCAGCACCCTGAGACCTCCTGCGGGGGCTTTGGTGGGGGAGGGGAACGGTTATAGCTGCTTGGCGATCTCCTCGGCCGCCTCCTGGGCCCGTAGGCGGATTAATCCCAGGTTGGCGTCTGGGTCGGTGATGAGCACCAGCGTCGCCTCCTCGCTGACCGCGATGATCATCACCTTGCCCTCGGTGGACTCAATCAGCATCTGCTCCAGGTCGCCCAGGTCCATCTCGTCCACGACTCGCTCGCCCGATCCGTACACCGTGGTGGCGATGGCTCCGACCACCTCGGAGTCGATGTCCGGCGGCACGGCCTCCGCGATAATCAGACCGTCGCTGGATACGACCAGGGACCCGTGCACTCCGTCCACGCGGTTCAGGTCGGCCAGCACCTTCTCGATCAAGCGAGGAACCCCCGGCTCTGTGCTGAACTTAACGCTCAAAAATAAGGATTAATTGATTTGGGCCCGGGGGGACCGTCGTGGGCGCCCTGACGGTAACGATTTCGGTCCTTTCGACGCTGCTGCTGGCGGTCATCGCCTATACGGTGGGGAGCGTGGGTCGAACGATCGGGTCCCGGGCCGTCGCCGTCGCGGGACCGATCGCGCTGGGGGTCGCGGCGGGCACGTTCCTCGTCGTGCCGGCGCTCACGGATCTCCCGGGTGTGGTCTCGGAGTTCTGGAGCGGTAAGCCGGTGCTGGCCAAGGTGACCGCGTCCCCGTCGGACCTGCCGAAGGTGGCGAGGGAGCTGCGGCGTCTCGGCGCCAAGACGGTGGATCGTCGGGTGCGGCTGGAGCTGACGATGGGGGAGAAGGTGAACCCGGAGCGGCGGCGCTGGATCGAGCGAAAGGTGAGGATCGCGTTCCCGGGCGTCGTTGAGGCGCGGTTCGTGGGGCCCGGTAAGCTGGTACTGGTCGTGGACACCTCCCGCGTTCGGCTGGAGGATGTACCCAAGCTGGCCGACCGGGTGTCTTGGTGGATCACCTACACTAGCGGGTACGTGGTGGTCGGGGCCTCGTCGGTGCTGCAGGTGAGGGCGGGCCGGGGCGCGCTGGCCCGGGTGCAGGAGGAGTTCCGCGGTCTGGTCAACGTGAAGGTGCTGTACGATCCCTCGCGGGTCGTGAGAGAGCGGGTGGCTCGATCCCTCCCATCCCCGCTCGAGGCGCTGGCGATGACGGTGAGCGGGTTCGCGCTGCTGGGCGTCTCCGGATGGTACGGGGTGGTGGGTCGGGTGGCGAGCGCGGTGCGGTCGTGGTGCCGGAAGGTCAAGGACAGGGTGGGACGGCGGGAAGGGAGGGTCGTGCGGCTTGGTAAGGTTGGTAAGGTTCAACGCTAGCCTGCTCGACTCGCTGCTAGAGGCCAGTCGGAGGAATCACCCTGACGAGTTCTTCGCGGTGCTGGGGGGCGAGGTGCGCGGGGAGGAGGTGATCGTAGACTCCCTGCTGATCGTCCCGTTCGAGGCGTCGGACACGGGGGCCGTGTTCGATCTGATGTCCGTTCACCTGCGGGGGGCGGTGGGCACGTTTCACTCGCACCCGTACGGGGAGCCCGTGCCCTCCGAGGACGACCTGCTCCTGTTCCGGCGGTTGGGGGCCGTGCACGCGATCGCGGCCTACCCGTACGATCGGCGGAGCGTGCGCTTCTACGACAAATCCGGCAGAAATATAACCGGGCTGGTCGCGCTCGCGGACGACCGATGACGAGGCGAACAACCGCGGATTCGCGTTCTCGTGAAGATCCTGCGACCACGCCGAGGCGGGATGAAGAGATCGAGGTAGGCCGACCCCGCGAATGACGAGCCCTGGGGTACTTGACCGTGGCGCGCTCGCTCCGGGTGGGCGACGTCAAGGTCCGCCCGCTGGGGTTCGAGAGCCTCGGCGTCCGGTCCATGGCCACGCTGATCGAGACCCCGGACGTGACCGTGCTCGTGGATCCGGGCGTGTCCATCCCGCCGAAGCGGTACGGGCTCCCCCCGTCCGATGAGGAGTGGGAGGCGCTGGAGCGGGTGCGGAAGGAGATTCAGCGGGCGGCGGACCGGGCGGACGTGATCACGATCTCGCATTACCACTACGATCACCACACGCCGTTCCTGGAGCGCGAGTACGAGGCGTGCGACGAGGAGACGGCGAGGGAGCTCTACGCGGACCGGCTGGTGCTCCTTAAAGACCCGGAGGAGAAGATCAACCAGAGCCAGCGGCAGCGGGCGAGGGCGCTCACGAGCCGGCTAGAGGAGGAGGGCGTCGAGTACGAGGTGGCGGACGGGCGCTCGTTCGAGTTCGGGGGCACCCGGCTCGAGTTCTCTCCCCCGTTCCCGCACGGGCCCGAGGGGACCCGGTTGGGCTACGTGCTGTGCCTGCGGGTTCGGACGGACGACGCCACGGTCCTGCACGCGTCGGACGTGCAGGGGCCCGTGTACCGGCCGGCCCTGGAGTGGATCGTGGAGGATCGGCCCGACCTCGTGCTGATCAGCGGTCCCCCCACCTACCTCCTCGGCTTCCGGTTCTCGAAGGAGAACCTGAAGAAGGCCACCGATCACCTGCTGGAGATGTCGGACCGGGTGGGCCGGGTGATCCTGGACCATCACCTGCTTCGGGACAAGCGGTACCGGGACCGGCTGTCGGAGGTGTACAGCGAGGAGAACGTGGTCACGGCCGCCGAGGCGGTGGGGGAGGAGGAGCGGCTGTTGGAGGCGTACCGGGACGAGCTGAGCGGGGAGAAGTGAGGTGCTGGAGAGGGTGGGGCGCGCGGTCTGGAAGCTCACCGCGGTGACGGGGTACCTCGTGGTCAACCTCCCGTGGCTGCTGGTGAAGGCGGTGCGCGAAGGGCCCCGGAAGTCGGTCCGGATGGCCTCGCAGCTGGCCGACTCGGCCGAGCGCTCCGTGGAGGTCTTTCAGCGGATGATGGAAACCGCGCGGGAGACGGTGGAGGCTGTTCGGGAGGGCCGGGTCTTCCTTCCGGAGCTGGAGGAGGTGCCGTTTCGCGACCTCGAGATCCGGGGCGTGCGGATCGCGGCCGCGCCCCGGATGCCGTGGGACATTCCGGCGCTGATCCTGCAGTTGTCGCTGATCACCACCGTGATCTTCACGGTCTTGGAGGAGGTGATCGTGCCCCCGGTCTTCCTCTGGGAGATCCTGTCCTTGCTCTCCGTGTTCGTCGCGGCCTTCAGCCTGGGCTGGTTGCGTCGCGTCTCCCCGTTTGAGGACCACTGGCGGCCTTACCGGCACGCCACGGCGATCATCCTGGGGGCGGTGTTCCTTTCGGTCCTGCTCACCAACGTGCCCCCACTCGTGGCCCTGATGCTGCCGATCGAGATGACCCTGCCGGGGCTCGGATCCTTCGGCATCCCCCTTCTGGGCGTCGTGCTGGCGCTGGTGGAGGTTCGGCGCCGGTTCGATCGCGACTGGACCCTGGGCGTGGTGCTCGAGCGGGCGGGCGAGAACCGGGTCGTGGTGGTCGTGGGCAGCGACCTGGCCGCGAACACGCTGCCGGGCGAGTACGAGGTCGAGGGGGACGCCGAGCCGGGAACCCTGGTGGTCGTGAAGGTGAGGAAGCGGCCGTTCTCGGTGGCGGGGTCGGAGCCGTACAAGATCGCTGGGGAGTGGGGGTGACCCCTCGGCCAGCCATCCTCTCCTCACGGACCGCGCTCGGCTAACAGCTCAGTCGTCATCGGGGGCCTCGAGGGTGACGGGAAGGAAGCGCTTGGAAGAACTTTTCCGACGGGCCGTCGCCTCGGGTCGGGGTCGGCTGCGGGTCCCGCGTGATCCCGGGGAGATCCGGCTGGACGTGGACGCCGTTCGGGAGCTCGTGCACGCCGCGCTGGAGCTGGACCACTACCTCACGCGCACCGCACCGGATCACGTGGTGACGGGCCGGGAGGCGCGGGAGGTGGCCCGGCTGCTGAACGACATCATTTCGAGCGTGGAGCGGCTCTCTGGGCTGGAGGCGGAGGTGGAGGCGAGCGAGGAGCGAGTGCGGGAGGAGTTCCGGGACGCGGTGTTCGTCGTCGTGCGGGGGAGGGAGCGCAAGGCGCTGCGGGAGCTGGTGGAGCGGCCGGTCGTGCAGGCGGGCGGGCCGCTGATCCCGGAGGATTACCGGGAGGTGAACCCGAACCTGCCGGAGGAGCTGCCGGAGGGGATCGTGAAGGCGGCGGAACGGGCCCGTCGCGAGGTGGAGGAGAGCGTGAGGCGGTCGGGGGCGCGGCGGCTGGTGCTGGTGCGGGAGCGGGGGGACAAGGTCGGTGAGGTGCTGGAGCGGGAGCTGCCGGAGATCGCGGAGGAGCTGGGCGTGGACTTCGAGGTGATCGAGGTGGATGACTTCTCGGAGTTGAGCCCGTCGGACCTGCTGAAGGGGTCGGGCGGTTGACGGAGGTCGTGGAGACGCCGTCGGGCGAGCGCCCGCGGATCCCGAAGGAGGCCCGGGTCACGTTCTCCCGGACGATGCCGGCCGTCCTGCCCGAGACCGTGGAGTACACGGTGCGCGCGTACCGGGTCGAGCTGGAGCACGTGGTCAACGACGGTGAGGAGGTGGGGCTGAGGATCGAGGAGAAGAAGGACGGGACGAACGTGCGGGTGGTTCTGGGGAGGGCGCTGGAGGACGCGGTCGGGGAGCCGGTGATCGCCCACACCAGGAGCTGGGTGAGGGTGGAGGAGGTGGAGGAGTTCGTGGAGTCGGTGATCGACCCCTCGGAGCACTTTCTCACCGTGGTGGAGGGGGAGTTCCTGCCCCTCTCGGCCTTCGGGACGTCGGTCTTCCGGATGTGGGAGGAGACCCTGGACTACATGGATTACCACGTGCGGCTCATGTCCAAGTACACCCTGAACCCGCGGAGGAAGCGCGTGCCGCGCTCGTGGATCGGGAAGCTTTTCGACCGGCTCTCCAAGCTGAGGAGGCACGTGCGGACCCTGGAGACCGTGCAGCGGCGGCTTCCGGACGTGCGGCTGGCCGAGGACGAGCGGTTCCAGCGGCTGAGGGACGAGATCGAGCGGCTGACGTCGATCGCCGTCGAGAAGGACTACGTGCCGGAGGACGCGGTGGAGATGCTGCGGGAGGTTCTGCGGAGGATGGACGAGCTGGACGCGTACGAGCCGGAGGACTCGGAGCCCGTGTACTACGTTTTCGCGGTCGACCTGTTCGACGGTGAGGTAACGATCCGGGAGCCGAAGACGCGCCAGTACGAGCTCCTCTCGGACCTCGTGGACGGAGAGAACATCAAGCCGGTCCCGACCACGCTGTGTGACCTGGGTGAGGCGGAGTCCGTGGCCCGGGAGCTGATGGAGCGGGTGGAGGAGAACCGGCTGGAGGGGCTCGTGATCAAGCCGGAGCGGGAGGTGCCGGGCGCCCCGCACGCGAGGAAGGTGAGGGCCCGGTGGTACCTGAAGGGGATGAAGCTCACCTCCCGGCTGAACCTGGAGGGGTTCACGGGGGCGGCCGAGCGGGCCGCGAGGAACGAGACGCGGCGCGCCCTGGCGGCGATCGAGACGGCCTACCTGTACCGGGCGCTGCGCGCGCTCTCCGAGGGCAACCTGAAGCGGGCCGCGCGCATCGTTTCCGAGGCGGAGCGGACCGTTGAACGTATGTCGGAGTGGGACGATCCGACCGTGTGAGGGGGGTGGGGACTTGGGTAAGAAGACCCGGGAGGAGCGCGCCGAGTTGCCCCCGGCCCGGGCGGGCATCCTGAGCTTCTGGGACGAGGAGGCCCCGGGGTACCGGGTCGACCCGGACCACGTGATCTACGCGTGCTTCCTCATCGCCGCGGTCCTGGCCATCCTGCACGTGATGGCCTACGCGTAGCGGCGGTGCGTCGGCCGTTGGCGATCCACAGCTACGTGCCCGAGGACCCGCTGGAGGAGACGGAACTGCCGGAGATCGTCTTCGTGGGACGCTCGAACGTTGGCAAGTCCAGCCTGATTCGAGCCATCACCCGGGGAGGCGCCGACGTCCGGGTAGGCAAGCGCCCGGGCGTGACCCGGTGGCCGGTGTTTCACGAGCTGGACGGGGAGCTCGTGCTCGTCGACCTGCCCGGGTTCGGGTTCATGAAGGGCGTCCCCCGGAGGCATCAGGAGCGCGTGAAGGACCTGATCGTGGAGTACCTGGAGACCAAGGACAACATCCTCTTCGCCGTGCACGTGGTGGACGCCAAGGCCCTGCCGGAGATCGCCGAGCGGTGGGAGCGGCGGGGCGAGATTCCGATCGATCGGGAGATGTTTCAGTTCCTCAACGAGCGGGGCCTGGACCCGATCGTGGCGGCCAACAAGATCGACAAGATCAAGCCGGTCCGGTTCGAGGAACACATGGACCGGGTCGTGGAGGCGCTCGGCCTGTTCCCCCCGTGGCGTCAGTGGCTGGATACGGTCTTCCCCGTCTCGGCCAAGACGGGCGAGGGACTCGTGGAGTTCCTGGAGGCCCTGCAGGAGAGGGTAAGGAAGGCCGGGCACCCGGAGTTCGCCCGGTTCTTCCGCACCCGCTAGATCGTCGGCTCGAGGCGGGCCGGCCTGACCTCTCCTCCTTCGATCCGAACCATCCGGGGCAGCCGGCCCGAGTACCCGACCAGGTCCCCGTGCACGATCAGCACGGCGTCCACGACGTCCCCCGTGAGGTCGTCCGCGAGCTCGAGGGCCCGCTGCACGGCCCCCTCCGGGTCGTCACCCCGGGTCAGGTTGCACACGGCGGTGGCCGCTGCGTCCGCCACGGAGGCCCGCTCGGCGAACACCGTGACCGCGTCCGCCTCCCCCAGGCTGAAGGAGTGCCCGTACCGGCCGGAGCTCGTGCAGACGCCGACCGTGCCGCGCACCTCGAACCCGAGCCGGCCGGTGAGCGGGTGGTCCTCGGACACGTACAGACCGACGATGACCGGGCGTCGGGACC
The DNA here is from genome assembly GCF_053997775.1 of Methanopyrus sp. Lineage (NCBI taxonomy): Archaea > Methanobacteriati > Methanobacteriota > Methanopyri > Methanopyrales > Methanopyraceae > Methanopyrus > Methanopyrus sp. The sequence continues at coordinate 142,970 of NZ_JBMXXF010000004.1, read as the reverse complement.
TCACCTGCACGTCGCCTCCGTTGTCCACGATGACGGTGGGGCTGGCGGACCGGGCGGCCAGCTCGGCGATCGAGCCGGCCACGGCGGCCATCGGCCCGACCCCGGTGAGTCTCGCGGCCCGCGCCATGGTCCGGACGATCCTCGGGGCCCGTTCGGTCACGCGGATCGGGACCTTGGCGGTGAGGAACTCGGGGTGCCGGTGCACGTAGGCGTCGAGCCGGCGCCGATGGTGGCGGACGGCTCGGGCCGCGCGGTCGAGGTCCCGCCTCGAGTCCGCCGAGATGGTCACGTCGGTCTCCTCGATGACCACCCGTCGGGTGGGTCGTCCCGCACGCAACCTTATTTTTCCCCGCTATCGGGGTCGACGGGGGCGCACGTTGAAGTTCATCGTGGTGACGGGCGGCGTGGTCTCCGGGATCGGGAAGGGGATCACCACGGCCTCGATCGGTCGGCTGCTGAGCGCGCGGGACATCGAGGTGACCGCGATCAAGATCGACCCGTACATCAACGTGGACGCCGGGACGATGAACCCGTTCCAGCACGGCGAGGTGTTCGTGACGGAGGACGGGGTCGAGACGGACCTGGACCTGGGACACTACGAGCGGTTCATGGGGGTCACCCTCTCCGGTTCCCACAACATCACCACGGGGAAGATCTACCAGCGGGTGATCAGGAAGGAGCGGCGCGGCGAGTACCTGGGCGAGACGGTGCAGGTGATCCCGCACGTGACGGACGAGATCAAGTCCTGGATCCGGAACGTGGGCCGGGCGAGCGGCGCCGAGGTGGTCCTGGTGGAGATCGGTGGGACGGTCGGTGACATCGAGGGGATGCCGTTCTACGAGGCGGTCCGGCAGCTGCAGCTGGAGGAGGGCCGCGAGAACGTGATGTTCGTGCACCTGACGTACGTCCCGTACCTCAAGCACACGGAGGAGCTGAAGACGAAGCCCACGCAGCACAGCGTGAAGGAGCTGCGCAGCCTGGGGATCCAGCCGGACGCGATCGTCTGCCGGTGCGAGTACCCGCTGAGCGAGTCGGTGAGGCGTAAGATCGCGCTGCACACGAACGTGCCGAAGCGGGCGGTGATCGACGCGCACGACACGGACCTGGTCTACAAGGTCCCGCTCATGTTCGAGGAGCAGGGGTTCGGGGAGTACATCTGCGAGCGGTTGGGGCTGGACGGCGGAGAGCCGGACCACTCGGACTGGGAGGAGTTCATCGAGCGCATCGAGAGCGCGGAGGAGGAGGTGAGGATCGCCGTGGTGGGCAAGTACGTGGACCTGCCGGACGCGTACATCAGCATCCGGGAGGCGCTGGTTCACGCGGGCGCGGAGGCGGGCGTGCGCGTGGAGATCGACTGGGTGGACGCGGAGGAGCTGGAGGCGGGCCGTTCGGAGGCGTGGGAGCGGCTGCAGGAGGCGGACGGGGTGCTGGTGCCCGGCGGGTTCGGGAAGCGGGGCGTGGAGGGCAAGATCGAGGCGATCCGGTACGCGCGGGAGGAGGAGGTCCCGTTCCTGGGCATCTGCCTGGGGTTCCAGCTGGCCGTCGTGGAGTACGCGCGGAGCGAGGCGGGGATGGAGGGGGCGCACAGCACGGAGTTCAACCCGGACGCGCGCCACCCCGTGATCGACCTGTTGCCGGAGCAGCGAGGCGTGGAGGAGAAGGGTGGGACGATGCGGCTGGGCGCGGAGCCCGTGGTGCTGGAGGAGGGGTCCCTAATCCGGGAGCTGTACGGGAAGGAGGTCGTGCTGGAGCGTCACCGGCACCGGTACGAGGTCAACCCCGAGTACATCCACCGGTTGGAGGAGCACGGGCTCCGGTTCACGGGCCGCTCCCCGGACGGCCGGATGGAGGTTCTCGAGCTCCCGGACCACCCGTACTTCGTGGGCACGCAGTATCACCCGGAGTTCAAGTCCCGACCCGGGCAGCCCTCCCCACCGTTCCTGGGTCTGGTTAACGCCGCGATGGAGCGGTAGGTTCCCGGCTCAGCAGCTCGTCGGCGGCGCGGTGAAAGGCCTCCCGTGGGTCCCCGGACCGGAAGTGCAGCGCGGCAGCGTTCGGGTGACCCCCCGCCCGGGCCCCCTCCAACCACCGGGCCATCTCGGCCAGCAGCTCGTTCACGGGGAATCCGCGGGCCCGGCCGCTCGCCTTCAGCAGCCCGCACGGCTTCCGCTCGGAGTTGTACACGACCGCGCAGCGAAGCCCCCGACGACGCAGCAGGTCGTGGGCCACCAATCCCTCGATGTCCACCTCGGAGTGCACCTCGGCGTACCCCACCCCGAGCACGACGTGCGCGGCCCGGGCGGCCCGGTCGGACCACGTTCCCCGCTCCGCCCGCACCCTCCCCCGGTACCGGGACAGGCGCGACTCCACCACCTCGTGCGGGGAGTCGGCCATCAGGAGAACCTCCAGGGCCCGCTCGGCCCCCTCGTGGTACCTCACCCGACGGGCCGCGTTCACGGTGGCCGCCGCGTCCTGAATGGGGTTCAACCGGCGCCCCGGGGGAGGGACGAGCAGGGACCGGTCCACGAGGCGGGCCAGGGTCTCGTACACCGGACCCCGATCGAGCCCGTCGCCGGCCGCCCCGACGAGGGGTATCCACGGGCGGCGGAGTCGGCCGGTCCGGTGCGCGATCATCCCGGCCAGCGCGGACGCGGAGGTCTCCCGGGGTAGGGCCGGAACGTGGTGCGGGTTGATCGTCAGCGGGTAGCGCCTCGGGCCCGGGTGGTGATCGATGACGATGACCCGACGCTCCGCCCCGTCCATCGGGGGCGGGGTCACGTCCACGGTCACGATCACGTCGTACCCCTCCAGCATCTCTCGCAGGAGGTCCTCCGGGACGCCGTAGTACCCGCCGGGCGGGAACCGGACGTCCCCGGACTCGAGGCGGAAGGCCTCGCAGAGCGTCGCCGCCCCGGAGACCCCGTCCGCGTCGATGTCGGCCACGACCCCCACGCTCTCCGCCGCGTCAAGCATCCGCGCCGCCTTCCTCACCAGCGCGTGCAGCAAGCCTACACCTCCCGGAGCAGGCTCCGCAGGAACTCGGCGACGCCCTCCCCATCCTCCGCGTCCAGCACCACGTCGGCCGCCTCCCGGGCCCTCCGGCTGGCGTTCGCGGGCGCGACCCCGAGCCCGGCCGCGCGGAGCATCGGGGCGTCGTTGTCCCCGTCACCCAGCGCCACCACGTCCTCCGGATCCACGCCCATCAGCTCGCACGCACGGCGCAGGCCCCGGCCCTTGTCCACGTCCCGAAGCTTCAGGTGGTACGCGAAGCCCGTGTCCACGACCTCCACCTCCTCCAGCCCGTGCTCGCGCAGGACCTCGCGCACGCGTTCCACCGGGACGTCCCGGTGGATGGCCACCTCGGTGCACCGGAGCCCGGGCGGCTCGGTCCGGCGCACGTTCAGCTCCTCTCGGAGGACGCGGTAGGCCCGGCGGACGAGGTCGATCCGGTCCTCGTCCGCGAGCACCTCCCGCCGGCCGTTCGCCTCGACGACGCCCCCGTTCTCCGCGATGAGGGGGCCCTCGAGGCCCAGCAGGGTGGCGGCCGCCCGGGTGTAGTACAGGGTGTTCCCGGTCGCGATGCCGACGGGGATCCCGCGCCGTTGGAGGGCGCGGAGGTACCTGACGGATTTTAGGTGGACGGCGCGGTCCCTCCCCGTGATCGTCCCGTCCAGGTCCGTGATCACCAACGAGACCAAGGGGTCGCCCCCGTTGCCGAGGCTGTGCTTCGTGCTGGCGGAGTCGGAGCTGGAGCTGATCCCGCCGAAGCTCCGGAGCCACCCGCACGTGACCCGGTGGGCGAAGCGGCGCGGTCGGAAGCCCGGGGAGTGCCTGCTGATCGCCAGCAAGCACCACGTGGCGATGCGGGACAAGCGGCTGCCGGAGCGGGACCGTCGGGGTCGGCCGGACATCGTGCACGTGACGCTGCTTCACGTGCTCGACTCGCCGGCCGCCCGGGAGAACCTGATCGACGTGTACGTGCACACGCGGCACGATCAGGTGATCTGGTTCCGGAACGACGTGCGGCTGCCGCGGGATCAGTACCGGTTCTTCGGCCTCATGGAGCAGGTGCTGAAGGAGGGTCAGGCGCCGCCGGACGCCGACGACCCGTTGATCGAGGTGCTGGACGTGGACGTGTGGAAGATCCTGGACGCCAACGAGGTGAACGTGCTGCTCTCGGAGAGGGGGGACCGGATCGAGCCGGTGGGTTACCTGGCGGGGATCCTGGACGCGGGCGTGGACCGCGTGGGCGTGATCGTCGGGGGGTTCCCGAAGGGGGACTTCTCGGAGGAGTTCTACGAGCGGGCGGACGACGTCGTGCGGCTCTACGACGAGCCGCTGGACGCGTGGACGGTGGCGGCGAGGATCGTGACGGCGTTCGAGCTGGCGGCCGGGGTGCTGGGCTGATCACTCCTTGACCCGGATGTTCTCGATCATCTCCCGGGGGATCTCGATCTCCTCGTTCTCCTCCACCTCGCCCTGGGAGATCCGCTGCGCGAGCCAGGTGTTGATCGCCGTGCAGATGTGGATGGGCTCCACGCCCGTCTCGAGCGCCTTCTCCGCGATCGCCTCGGCCACCTCTTCCTTGTTTTTAATCTTGATGTTGTACGTCCGTTCCATGACGGTCAGGTGGGCCAGGGCCTCGGACTTCGACAACCCGGTCTCCCCCGTGAGCGTGTGGCGGTGGGGGCCTTCCCATGGATGATTTTGTTTGCATCGGTCTCACGCACAAGGAGGCGGAGGTGGAGCGGCTCGAGCGGGCCCGGTTCGAGGACGAGGAGGCCCTACTCGAGATCAGGGAGACCTTCGACCTCTCCGGGTGCGCTCTCCTGCAGACGTGCAACCGGGTGGAGCTGTACGCGTCCGGGGTGCGGGAGGGTCACGTGGACCGGCTGCGGGAGCTGGTGGACGAGGAGGCCTGGGTGAAGAGGGGTCGGGACGCGGTGGAGCACCTGTTCCGGGTGGCCTGCGGCCTGGAGTCGATGATGGTGGGGGAGCAGGAGATCCTGCGGCAAGTGAAGGAGGCGTACGAGCGGGCGGCCCGGCTGGGCACGCTGGACGATCGGTTGAAGCTCGTGTTCCGGAAGGCGATCTCGGTGGGGAAGCGGGTCAGGAGGGAGACCGCGATCAGCGAGGGGGCGGTGTCCATCGGCTCCGCCGCGGTGGAGCTCGCGGAGCGGGAGCTGGGGGACCTGAGCGACCGCACCGTTCTGGTCGTGGGCGCCGGGGAGATGGGGAAGACCGTGGCCCGGGCGCTGGTGGACCGCGGCGTCAGGGCCGTGCTGGTGGCCAACCGGACGTACGAGCGGGCCGTGCGACTGGCCGAGGAGCTGGGCGGTCGGGCCGTGAGGTTCGACCGGTTGGAGGAGCACCTCGCCGCGGCGGATGTGGTCGTCTCGGCCACGGCCGCCCCGCACCCCGTGATCACGGTGGAGCACGTGCGGCGCGCGCTGCGGGGGCGCGGGGATCGGCCGCTGCTGATCATCGACATCGCGAACCCGAGGGACGTGGAGCGCGGCGTGGAGCGGCTGGAGGGGGTGGAGGTCCGGACGATCGACGACCTTCGGGAGATCGCCCGGGAGAACCTGGAGCGGCGACGCTCCGAGATCCCGAAGGTGGAGGAGATCATCCGGGAGGAGCTGAGGTCGCTGGAGCGGGAGCTGGAGCGGCTGGAGAGGCGACGGTCGGTGGCCCGGGTCGCCCGGTCGCTGAACGAGCTGAAGGAGAGGGAGCTGGAGCGGGCGCTGCGGAGGCTGGAGGGATCGGACCCGGAGCGGGTGCTGAGGGACTTCGCGGAGGCGTACACGAAGCGGCTGATCGGCGCGCTCTCCTCCACGCTCCATCGGCTTCCGGGCGGGGACCGGGACAGGATTTGTGAGGAGCTCTCCCGGTCCCTGAGGAGGGTGTCGAGGGGGTAGCCCGGATGGAGTACCCGCTGGTGCGGATGCGGCGGTACCGGAAGTCCGAGGCCGTTCGGGACCTGGTCGCGGAGGTGCGGCTGAGCCCGGACGACCTGATCTACCCGATCTTCGTCCGGGAGGACGGGAAGACGGGTGAGATCCCGTCGATGCCGGGCCAGCGGTACCAGTCCGTGGAGTCCGCGGTCGAGCTGGTGGGCGAGCTGCTGGACAGGGGGCTCCGGGCGTTCATCCTCTTCGGGATCCCGCGGGAGAAGGACCCGGAGGGCCGGGCCGCGGCGGATCAGGAGGGGGTCGTGCAGCGGACGGTGCGGGCGCTGAAGGAGGAGTACGGGGACGAGGTCGTGGTGATCACGGACGTGTGCCTGTGCCAGTACACGACGCACGGTCACTGCGGGGTGGTGGACGAGGAGACGGGCCGGGTCCTGAACGATCCGACCGTGGAGCGGCTGGTGGAGGTGGCCCTGTCGCACGCGGAGGCGGGGGCGGACGTGGTCGCCCCGTCGGACATGATGGACGGGCGCGTGAAGGCGATCCGGGAGGCGCTGGAGAGCGAGGGGTTCGAGGACGTGCTGATCATGGCGTACTCGGCGAAGTACCACAGCGCGTTCTACGGCCCGTTCCGGGACGCGGCCGAGTCGGCGCCCCGGTTCGGCGATCGGAGCACGTACCAGATGGATCCGCGGTGCCTGCGGCAGGCGCTCCGGGAGCTGGAGCTGGACGCGAGGGAGGGGGCGGACATCCTGATGGTCAAGCCCGCGATGCCGTACCTGGACGTGGTCCGGGAGGCGCGCCGGCGGTTCGACCTGCCGATCGCCGCCTACCAGGTCAGCGGCGAGTACGCGATGATCAAGGCCGCGGCCGAGCGTGGGTACGTGGAGTACGAGGCCGCCGTCCTCGAGTCGCTCGTGTGCATCAAGCGGGCCGGGGCCGACCTGATCCTCACGTACTTCGCCCCCGAGGTGGTGGAGTGGCTGGAATGATCCGGGCGATCCGACGGCTGGACGAGTGGGCGATGGAGCGGGTACCGGACCGCCCCCGCCCGTGGTCCGAGCTCGTGGGGATCGCGCTCAGCGGGTGGACGCTCTTCCCCCTCTCACTGCTCGTCTTCCTGCTGGTGGACCGGCGGATCGGGCTGAAGATGCTCGAGGCGCTCGCCGTCTCGATGGCCTCCAGCGAGGTGCTGAAGCTGATCGTGGCCCGGGAGCGGCCGGAGCGATCCGGTCGGAGGCCCTGGGGGTACTCCTTCCCCAGCACGCACACGGCGCGCGTGGCCTCACTGATCCCGGTGGCGTTCGACGCCTCCGCCTGGGCGGGGGCGGTCGTCGCCGGGCTCACCGTGCTCGTGGGGGTGGCCCGGGTCGCCTCGCGCGCCCATTACCCCTCGGACGTGCTGGCCGGGTTCCTGCTGGGGCTGCTCGCGGGGTGCCTGGTGGCATGAGTGAGGCCGACGAGATCGCCGCCAGCCTGACGCTCGGCGCGCTGCTGGAGGTCTCAGGCTGGCCCAAGCCCGGGAACGTGCACCGGACGCGGGACTTCGAGGACACCCGGTTCGAGCACTTCCTGGCCAGCGCCGTGGCCGCCTACCCGGTGCTCAGGGAGCTGGCGGAGGCGGCCGCCAGCCGGGACCGCGTGCCGCTCGGGCGGTACCTGTACCGGGCGGTTAGGGCCTCCCGGTCCGCGCACACGGGCGGGAATACGAACCTGGGCATCCTCATTCTGGACACGCTGCTGGCGGCGGCCCTGGCTCGCGCCTCGCTGGACCGGGCTGAGGTGAGGCGGGAGGCGCGTCGGCTGGCGAGGGAGACGACGGAGGAGGACGCGTACTACCTGTACCGGGCCATCGAGCTCGCGGGAGCGGGGGGTTTGAGGCGGGTGGGTAAGGGGGACGCCCCGGACGTGCGGGACCCGGACCGGGTGTTGCGCGAGGGGGTCACGATGTACGAGGCGTTGAGGGCCTCCGCCGAGCGGGACGCGGTGGCCGAGGACTGGGTGAGCGGGCTGAGGCGGACGCTCCGGGTGGGGACCCGGGTGCTGGAGCTGTCGACCGAGCTGGGGGACGTGAACGAGGCCATCGTTCGGGTCTTCCTGGAGGAGCTGGCCCGCCGGCCCGACACGCTGATTTGGCGGAAGCACGGGCTGAGGACGGCGCTGGAGGTCTCCCGTCGGGCGCGGGAGGTGCTGCGGCTGGCCGGCGACGGTCCCGTCACGCGGTGCCGGGAGCTGTGGCGGATGGACGAGGAGCTGCACGAGCGGGGGATCAACCCCGGGTCGACCGCGGACATCCTGGCGGCGGGGTTGGGGTACGCGTGCCGGTTGGGGATGAGACCGTAGTCCTCGCCCGCGTGCTCTCCTGCCCGGAGCTATTCGACGTGGGGTCCGTGAGGGAGGCCCGGAGGGTGGCCCGTCGGCTGCTTTCCGGGGAGCTGGAACCGCCGCCGGAGTTCCTGGGGCTGCGGTCGGAGGCGGTCAACGAGGTGCTCGCGGTCACGGAGGGGCCCGCGGGTCGGAACGTGGCGCCGGTGGGGCTGCGCCTCTTCGACGGGACGCCCCGGGTCGCCCTGTACCGGGGCTCGCGGACCCGGCGGAATTTCGAGGAGTCGGGGCGGCTCGTGGCCTGCGTGAACCCGGACCCGATCGACTTCCTGCGGGCCCTCTTCGACGAGCTGCCGGTGCGGGAGCGGGCCGGCGTGCCGGTGGCGGAGGGAACGCGGGCCTTCCTCGTCCTGGAGAGGGTCCGGGCGTCCGAGGACGGTCGGGGGGTGCTCCGGGCCGAGCTTCGGGTCTCCGACTGGGGGCTGTTGCACCCGAGGCCCCGCGCGCTGGTGAGGGGGGAGGGGGCGATGGTGGAGGCGCTGGTGGAGTTCACCCGGCTGCACCTGGGTGAGGAGCACGAGCGTCGGTGCCGGGAGGCGCTGGAGACGGTCCGGAGGACGGTTCGATCGGGGCGGTACCTGAGGGCGGTTCGGAGGCTGGAGGAGCGGTTGGGGAGTCGGTCTTGAGGGTCGTGCGGATCCCGGTGCACGGGTTCGTGGAGGTGGACGGGGTCAGCGAGCGGGTGCTCGACTCCCCGGAGATGCAGCGGCTGCGCCGGGTGCGGCAGCTGGGCCTGGCCGACCTGGTGTACCCGGGGGCGACCCACGTCAGGCTGGAGCACAGCCTGGGCGTGAAGTGCCTCTGCGATCGGGTCCTGGAGATCCACTGGGAGCGGTTGCGGAGGGACGTGCCGGAGGTGGGCCGGTTCTCCCGGGAGTACGTGGAGGAGGTGCTGGGGCTGGCGGGGCTGCTGCACGACGTGGGCCACCCGCCGTTCTCCCACGTGCCGGAGCCGCTGTTGGAGGAGGAGCTGGGGGTGGATCACGAGGACATCGGGGCGGCGGTGGCCCGGGTGGTGCTGGAGCGGGAGGACGTGATGGACGTGGAGGCGGTGCTGGAGACTGCGTTCGGCCCGGGGGAGGGGTGGACGCGGATGCTGCACCAGATCATCGCCGGCGACCTGGGGGTGGACCGGTTGGACTACCTCGTGCGGGATTCCCTGCACGCGGGGGTGGAGTACGGGAGGATCGAGCTGGATCGGGTCCTGCACACGCTGGAGCTGGGCGAGCGGATCACGGTGCACTGGAAGGGGGTGGAGGCGGCGGAATCCGTGCTCGTCGCCCGGTACCACATGTACCGGACGGTGTACTTCCACAAGACGTGCCGGGCCGGGGACGCGATGCTCCTGCGGGCGATCCGGCTGGCGGTGGACGACGGGCACCTGGACCTCGGCGCCTTCGACCCGGATCGGCTGCTCCGGAAGGAGAACGCGCGGGCCGCGTTCCTGGAGATGGACGACTGCCGGCTGCTGCACGAGCTGATGGAGCATCCGGAGGCGCGGGAGCTGGTGGAGGGGCTTCGGGCGCGCCGGCTGTACAAGTGCGTGGCCGAGTACAAGGCCGCGGAGGAGCCCACGCACGGGGAGCTGATCCGGTGGGCGGAGGAGGTCTCGGAGGAGCACCTGGGGGACCCGAATGGCGTTCTACTGGACTCCTCGAAGATCGTGCCGTACGACCCGTCCTCGGAGGGGGTGATCGTGAGGACCGAGGAGGGTCAGGTGCCGCTGTCGGAGGTGTCGGATCTCGTGAGGACGCTGAAGGAGCGGGCGGAGCGGGAGATCCCGACCCTCCGGGTGTACGTGCGGCCGGAGGTGCGGGAGGATCGGGAGATGGTGCGGCGGGTCGTGGAGGACGTGCGGTCCCTGGTTCCCCCGGCCCGAGGCATTCGTTATGGGTCACGTAACGATTGAGGGGCGGCCGCCGCGGGGAATTGAACCCCGCGCCCCGTCTCGGGGCGCGCCGGATCTGAAGTCCGGCCCGGGGACCACCCCGGTGGCGGCGGCCGAGGGGTCGGGCCCGTCCACGGCACGACTTATCAAGTATTAAGGAGTTTCGCGGGCCGGGGCGCCGTGAACCCGGTGATGGAGATCATCCGCCTCTACGAGGACCACCCCATAATGGAGCGGCTGCGGCGCCGGGAGGATCCGTTCAAGGTGCTCGTCCGGACGATCATCTCACAGCGGACCCGGGACACCCTCACCTACCGCGTGTCCGAGCGCTTCTTCGAGCGGTTCCGGACGCCGGAGGACGTGGTTCAAGCGAGCCTGAGCGAGCTCGAGGAGGTCCTGCGCGGGGCCGGGCTGTACCGGCAGAAGGCCCGCTGGATCAAGGCCTGCTGCGAGCGGATCGTGGAGGACGGTTTGGACCTGGGGGAGGTGGTCCGGCGCCCGGTCGAGGAGGCCCGGCGGGTGCTGCTCGAGTTGCCCGGGGTGGGTCCCAAGACCGCCGACGTGGTCTTGCTGTTCGCGGGCGGGCACGATCTGTGCCCGGTGGACGTGCACGTGCGTCGGATCGCCCGGCGGCTGGGGCTGACCGAGTCCCGGGACTACGAGAGGGTGCAGCGGGCCGTGCACGCGGCGGTTCCCGAGGGTAAACGAGGAAAAGCCCACCTGGCCCTCATACAGTTCGGCCGGGACGTGTGTCGATCCCGGCCCCGGTGCGAGGAGTGCCCGGTGCGAGACCGCTGCCCGACCGGAGGTGGTGAGAGCGGTTGACCGTGCGGGAGGTGCACGAGGAGCTGCGCGAGGTCGTGCTCGAGAAGCTCGGTCGGGGCGAGGACCCGATCCCGCAGATCCTGGGTCAGGAGGAGGTGAAGCGGCACGTACTCTCCGCGCTGATCGCGGGCCGACACGTGCTCATCGAGGGACCGCCGGGCGTGGGTAAGACCACGCTGGCCCGGGCCATCGCCGACCTGCTGCCCCCGGCCGAGGCGGTGAAGGGGTGCCCGTTCCACTGCCACCCGGAGGACCCCGTCTGCCCGCTCTGCCGGTCCAAGTCAAGGGAGGAGCTGGAGACCGAGGTCATCCCGGGCCGGGAGAGGTTCGTGCGGATTCAGGGCAGCCCGGACCTCACCGCGGAGGACCTACTGGGCGACATCGATCCCGTGGCGGCCCTGAAGTACGGGCCCACCGACCCGCGCGCCTTCACGCCCGGCAAGCTGCTCCGGGGCAACCGAGGGGTCGTGTTCTTCGACGAGATCAACCGGTGCCCCGAGAAGCTGCAGAACGCGCTCCTGCAGGTGCTGGAGGAGCAGCGGGCCACCATCGCGGGGTACGAGGTGGACTACCCGGCCAACTTCATCATGATCGCGACGATGAACCCGCACGAGTACGCCGGCACCGAGGAGCTCTCCGAGGTACTGCTGGACCGGTTCGACACCGTGAAGATGACCTACCCGAGGTCCCGGAAGGTGGAGAAGCGGATCGTCCTGGAGCGCGGCGAGGACCTGGACGTCGAGGTGCCGGAGCACGTGCTCGAGTTCATCGTGGACCTCGTCCGGGCCACGCGGGAGCACGAGGAGATCGAGCGGCCGGCGAGCGTTCGGGCCACGATCGGGCTGTACGAGCGGGCGCAGGCTCACGCGGTCCTCGAGGGGCGGTCGAAGGTGGAGCTGAGGGACGTCGTGCAGGTGGCCCCCTCGGTGCTGAGGAAGCGGATCAAGCTAAGCCCCCGGGTTCAGCACGTTAAGACCGAGGAGGAGGTGATCCGGGAGCTCATCCGGGAGCTCCTTGAGGAGCAGTACGACGTCAAGCCCGAGCGGGTGGGGCTTGACGTCGACGAGGGAGGGGGAAAGGACGGGGGAAAGGAGGGTAAGCCGGCCGGCGGGCGGTCGTCGGGCGGGACCGGGCGCGCTCTAAGGAAGGTGAAGAAGAGGGGAGAGAAGAGACGAGGAGGTGGTCGGAGGGGCTCGGAACGCTCGCCAGGTTCCGCGGGGTCGGCGGTGGGGGGCGGGTCGAGCCCCCGAACCGAGGGCGGCGAGCCCGACCGGTCGGAGGCGGCGGATCGCGGCGAGGGGCGGCTGCGGTTCCGTCGGCTCACGAAGCGGGATCAGCTCCGATACATCGACGGCGACGAACGGTACGTGTTCTCGGCCCGGGTGCTCAGGAGCCTCTTGAACCGCGGGATCGAGTACCTGCGCCCGGATCAGCTGGCGGAGACGCTGGTCACGAGCGCGGCCCACGTGAAGAGCCGGTACGGACGGGAGTTCATCGAGGACATCACGGGGTACCGGTACGAGGAGATCGCGCGGCGCCAGCACGATTACTCGTTCATCGACGAGCTGGAGGAGCGGATCCGGGAGCGTCTGGAGGTGCTGGAGGAGCTGGGGTTCATTCGGCCCTCCTACCAGGGCGGCGTGAGCATCACGACGAAGGGGAAGGAGCTGGCGGCCTTCTCCGCGCTGGTTGAGGAGCTGGAGGCGTTCGAGGGTAGGGAGTTCGGTCAGCACGCGGCCAAGCGGTTGAGCGTGCACGGGACGGGGGACCGAGGGTACGCCCGGGAGTACCGCCGGGGCGACCCCTACAGCACCATCGACGTGCGCAAGTCCATCCGCACGTCGGTCCGCAGGGGTCGTCGGAGGGTGTTGCCTGAGGACCTGAGGGCGCGCGACCGCGAGGAGGAGGTGAGGCTCGACCTCGTGTACGTGATCGACACCTCGGGCAGCATGGCGGGGGACCGGATCGACGCGGCCAAGCGGGCGGCCATCGCCCTCACGCACTTCAGCCTCCGGCACCGGGACCGGGTGGGGATCGTTGAGTTCAACTCCCGGGCCCGGGTGGTCACCGACATCACGTCGGACGTGGAGCGGATCATCACCCGGGTGATCTCCCTGAAGCCGGGCGGCGCCACCGACGTGGGGGACGCCATCCGGGTGGGCGTGCGGCTGTTCGAGCGGAGCGGGGGGCGGGACCGCGGCTGGCACATGATCCTGCTGACCGACGGGATACCGACGAAGGGCGAGCCGGACCCGGAGACGAAGGCCGTGTCCGAGGCGATCGCGGCGGCCCGGCGGGGCGTCACCATCTCCACGATCGGGGTTCGGCTGCCCCGGGAGGGCCGCCAGCTCATCGAGCAGATCGCCAGCATCACCGGGGGCCGTTCGTACCACATCACCGACCCGGAGGAGCTGACCCTCGTCACGCTCAACGAGTACCGGAGGGCCAAGACGGCTTGAGGGTCGTGGGCGTCGTCGCGGCCTCCGAGCTGGCGGACAGGGGCACGATCCGGGAGGCGAAGGACCGGCTGAGGGGGTTGGGGCTGGACCGTATCGAGGTGGTCACCGACCCGGAGCGGGCGCCGGAGGATCCGGCGGTCGCGCTGGTCGCCACCGGCGGGACCGAGGACGTCCTCGAGGCGTTGATGGAGCGGTGCCCGGCCCTACTCCCGCTGTACTGGCCCCGCTACAACTCCCTCGCCGCCGCGCTGGAGGTCGGTCTGTCGCCGGTGAGTGTGGAGGATTGTGGAGCCGTGGTCGAGGCCTTCCGGCGGCTCGTTGAGAGGAAGGTGCTCGTGCTGGGGGGCAAGTGCGACTGGGTCCGGAGCGCGGAGCCGGTCGAGCTGCCGTACTTGAACGCGACCGCGGTGGACGTGGATGAGCTCGCCGACGTCGAGCCCGCCCTTCGGGAGGTCAGGAGGCTGCTTTCCTCGGCGGGCGTGGACGTTCGGTCGTTGGACGAGGGGTTCCTGGAGCTGGCGGGGAGGCTCCACGCGCTGGCCGAGCGGGAGGGGGCGGGCGTGATCACGGGGGACTGCTTCGGCCTGTACGAGGAGTACGGGGCGGTTCCGTGCCTCTACTTCTCGGCCCGGGGAGGGTACTGCTGCGAGGGGGACGCGACCGCGCTGTTGACCGTGTTGGCCTGTCGGAGGCAGCCGTTCGTGGCCAACGTGGTGGAGTGGAAGGGTGATCGGGTGCGGCTGGCCCACTGCGCCTGCCCGCTGGAGCTGGTGGAGGGGCCGGAGCCCTGTGATCACCTGGAGACAGGCGCCCCTCACGCGGTGCGGGGGTGCGTCGGTTCGGGCGCCTTCGGGCTGGCCCGGTACCCAGAGGTGTGGCGGGTTGACGTCGTGGGGACGTCGTGGCGGGAGGATCAGTGCAGGGTGCAGGCGGAGGTGAGGGTGAGCGGGTTCGAGCCCAGGGGTAATCACCACTGCCTGGTGGATCGCGGGGAGGTGGGCGCGCTGGAGGGTCTGTTCTCGTCGGTGGTGCTGTCCAGACCGCCGTCAGCCCAGTGAGCCTCGCATGCGGCCCATCTCCAAGAGGAGGTTGCGGACGAACGGGTTGACCTCCTCGACGCCGCCCTCCGCGACCACGTACCGGAGGTAGGGCTCCAGCGTGTGGACCAGGTTCTGGTACTCGAAGTCGGAGGGCGGCTCGAGGTCCAGGTACTCGACGCAGTACTCGAGGTCCGCGTTCACCATGGAGACGCCGGTCGTGGGGAGGACGGCCCCGGCCGTCTCCAGGAAGGTGTGCTCGACGGCGAACTGCAGGTCCCGTCGGAGCATCGGGTACAGTCGGGAGAGGAGGGCGTCCAGGGCGTCCTCGCCCAGGCGCTCTTCTACCTCGGCGAGCCCGCGACCGGTGCCGATGAGCTCGGGCGGCATTCCGACGGTGTAGCACGCGCCGGTGAACTTGATGGCGCGCGGGAGCTCCGGGAGCTTCTCGACCCGCATGCGTCGGAGCTCGCGGTAGAGCTCGCGCCCCACGTCGTCGTTGACGCGCTTGCAGAGCTCGCCCACCTTGTCCGGCTCCGGGATGTCTCTGGCGTACCCGACGGGACCCTTTCGGGCGAGTCGGTCCCGGGTGTTGGGGATCAGGTCGGAGACGATGTTGATGGTCCCGATGCAGCGGAAGAAGACGCTCAGGTAGTGTTTCACGAAGATGCCGGTCGAGAGGATCAGGTACTCCACGTCATCGTCGGAGAGCTCGAGCGGCTCGTTGGCGGCGAGCTCGTTGATGCGGTGGACGGACCGGATGGCCAGGTCCTCGTCGTGGTCGTACCGGAACCCCGACTGTATGGTGTAGGTGGCCGCGCCGGCGTACTCCTGGGTGAAGTCGTCCTCCACCCCGGGCTTGACGTGGCCCCGGAAGGGGAGGCAACCGCCGCCAAGGATGGGAGCCATCGGCACGCCCAGCTCGTCCACGAGCTCGTACACCTGGAAGATCGCGTACTTGCAGGCCAGGACGGCGGGCACGTGCCCGTAGGAGAGGGCCGGGTCGGACCGACCGATGAAGACCCGGAGGTAGCTCACGTCCATCCCGATGTCGCGCATGCCGTCCACGTAGCCCTTCAGTATCTGCCGGATGTTCAGAAGCTCCGGCACCTCCTCGATGAGCGGGATGATGCGCAGGTGGCCCGCGCTCAGGGGCGCGTCCAGCTCGCGGGAGGCGAACCGTCGGGCGTAGGAGATGCGGTCCGCGGTGTCGAGCAGCTCCTCGGGCGAGGCCGTCATGGGGTGCACGACCTCGAAGATCCCGCGCGCGTCCGGGTTCTCCTTAAACAGCTCGGAGTTGGCCTCCATCACGCCCAGCAGCGCCTGGATCTGCCGGAGCACGTTCTCCTTGGACGCGCTCGGCACCCGGACGATCACGAACCGGTCCTCTCCCACCTCCACGCCCGCGTCGTGCAGCTCCATGAGCACCTGCACGGGCTGCAGGTACGGGGTGAGCTTTCCCTCGAAGTCGATCATGTACTCCTCGATGCCGAACCTGGTGAGGCACTCCACCGCCTCCTCCGGCTCCTCCTGCACTCGCACGGACTTGGTCGCGTCCGGGTGCTGCGTCGCGAGCGTCCGCGCGACCCTCGCCCCGCGGATCTGCTCCACCTCCCTCACGACCTCGTTCAAGGCCGAGGGCCCGAGGGACCACGATCCAATCAGGCGATCAAAACGTTACGCCCCAGCGCCCGGCGCACCTTGCGCACGTGCTCCGGCCGCCAGTCCACCCGATCCAGCTCCCGACGCATTCGAGACAGCGTGCGCTCGTCCGTCAGGGGACCCGACCACACGGGCCCTACGCCCCGCTCGCGGCGCAGGTGCTCCAGGGCCCGGTTCGCGTGCGACTTGCCGCGGCGGCACTCGAGGCAGACGCGGACGCGCAGCCCCGGCTCCACGAGGCAGTACCGGGGGAAGGCACCCACGTCGACGGAGGCGGCCAGGCGCACGAGCGCGCCCACGATGACGCGCGCCTCGAGCTCCGGGTCCCGGTCCCTCAGGGGACCGTCCAGCAGGTACTTCCGGCGGGCGGCCGGGGTGTACAGGGACTCCAGGTCCGTGGCCGTGAGGTGGACGTACCCGTCCCCCACGCCGCGGAACGCGGCCTGGGCGAACGGAACGGGGGACCCGTGCACGTCCAGGTCCACCGCGTCGAAGTCGAAGCTGGAGAGAGCGATCGCGGCGTCGAGGCAGTGGACCCGGGCCCGGAGCCCGTGTCGGGTGACGTTCATCCGGGCGACGCGGCAGGCGAGCGGGTTCACGTCGGACAGCACGGACTCCCTGATGCCCGCCTCGAGGTGCAGCCGAACGGCCCGGGCCCCCACCCCGCAGAACACGTCCCCGAACCGCTCGATCCGGTTGACCCGGTGGAACAGCACCAGAATCGACCGGTTAACCGCCGCGTTCGGGGCGAAGGCGATCGGGGCGTCGCGGGTGGGGAGACCGCCCTCGCAGTACCGGTCCGGATCGGGCACGTAGAACTCCGAGGACCCCTCCCGGTAGAGCACGAGCTCAGCGCCTGCGACCCTCTTCACCCCTCCGTCGGTCCTCACCCTCATCATCCCCGGGCGTCACGAGGGAGTGGCACGGGTACGTCCACGAGAGCTCCCCGGGCACGATTCCCAGCCACTCGTCGGCGAAGGCCAGCTCCCAGGGCTCGAGCCACTCCACCCGCTCGGCGAAGGGTCTCTTGAGCCCCTTTACGAGCCTTCGCCCCTCGAGCGGACCGAACCGCTCCCGGAGCCGACGACGGTACAGGCGCAGCTCCGGCCGCCCCTTGGACACCTCGTCGAACGCGAAGACGCTCCGTCGCGTCCCGGGCACCCATCGCTCCAGCTCCTCCCCGCGCCGGGACAGCTCCTCCATCCCCCTCCACGCGGCCGGGTGCGCGCGGCAGACGGACTCGGCGAGCTCCCACAGCTCCCCCGAGGCGATCGCCTGACGGACGGTGCGGATCACCCGGTGCAGCTCGTGGAGGTTGTGCCGCGCGAGCAGCCGCGTCCGCTCCTCCCGGTCCATATCCCGCAGCTCCCCGGGATCGTGTCGGGTGCAGACCGGGCAGGAGCAGGGGAACTCGCGCAGCTCCTCCAGCCTGAGGGTCCCGAGGACGGACAGGTACCGGTCGGTTCGCGCGTAGATCGCGTAGGAGGCGGAGTCGAACAGGTCGCACCCCATGCAGACGGCCAGCGGGATCGCCAGCGGGTGACCGCACCCGAAGAGGTGCACCGGTCGGTGGGGCGGTAGGGCCGACTTGGCGGCGAGGACGACGCGGACGACGTCGGCGAACCGGTACTCCTCCAGGAGGGGCACGACGCCGCCGACCGGATAGACCGCGGCCGGGAGCTCGGCGAGCCGCTCCGCGCACTCCCGCCGCAGGCCCTCGTACGTGGATCCTTGCACGGTCAGGGCCAGGGGCGGGCGCTCGTCCAGCGAGGCGGCCTCCCGGGCCCGCTCGACGGTCGTTTCCACGTCCCGCTCCGCCCGATCCCGGGGCGCGTCGGGCGGGGTGGGGATGTCCAGGATGGTGCCCACGTCCGACCCGATCCGGGCCTGAAACCGCACGATCTCCCGGTTGGTGACGTCCACGTCCCCATACTCCGCGAGCTGGAAGGAGCCGGAGTCGGTCATGACGAACCCGTCGAAGTCCAGGAGCCCGTGCACGCCGCGCTCCAGCGCCTCCCGACGCAGGTGCTCGTGCTTCCAGATGATGTACGCGTTGGTGATCACCCCGTCGAAACCCATCCGACCGATCTCCTTGGGCGGGACCACCGGGTCGTTCGGGTTGATGACCGGGAGCAGGGCGGGCGTCTCGAGTCGGCGCCCGTTCACCTCGAACCGGGCGAGGCGCCCGGCGACGTCCCGGTCCTTGACCTCGAACCGCACCCGCAACGGCCTCACACCCTCACGAACACCGCTCCGACGACCTCCCTCAGCGCGCCCGCGAGCTCGCGCGGATCGGGCCCCTCACCCTCACCGACGTACCGCTGAACGACCACGTAGTCCGGGTCGATCTCTTTGACGGACCGGACCAGGGACTCGCGGTCGTCGGGCAGGTAGGGGTGCGCGGTGATCCTGAGCTCCAGCTCGACCCGGCCCCGGACGGCGTTCACCGCGCGCCGGAGCTCGAGCGCGTCCATGACGTTCCCGGTCGCGCGCAGGTAGTCCCGGTCCCGCAGCGGGGCCTTGAGGTCGAGGGCCACCCGATCGAACGCGTCCGCCACGCGATCCAGCCGCTCCGCCGGGTACCCGGAGGTGTCCAGGACGGGGGACAGGCCCAGCCGGCGGATCCGTCGGCAGAGCTCCCGGAGCTCGTCGAGCGGCTGGGTCAGCGGTTCCCCGCCCGAGACGATCACGGCGTCCAGGTAGTCCGAGCGCCGCTTCACCAGGTCCGCCACCTCGTCGGGCGACATCTCGGTGCCTCCGGTTGCGGGCCGCAGCTCCGGGTTGTGGCACCACGGGCACCGCAGCGGGCACCCCTGGACCCACACCACCGAGCAGACTTCGCCCGGCAGCCCGTCCGAACAGCTGACGGGCCGGAGGCCGGCGACCTTCAGCTCCCCTCCCCCTGATCATACGAATTCGTCGAGCGTGGATTGGCCCAGCTCGGAGGCGAGTCGATCGTAGGTGCTCCACGACCGTCGGAAGTACTCGAGCAGTGGTCCCTTCCGCCGCAGCTCCCGGCGCAGGGCCCGCACGGTGCGCGGGTCGGAGGGGTAGCCGGATCCGACCTCGACCCCGAACTCCAGCTCCAGCAGCCGGACGATCCAGTCCCGGTACGTCTTGGCCACGATGGACGCGGCCGAGACGATCTCGTAGCGCTCGTCCGCCCGGTCCTCCGCGATGACCGTCACTCCCCGCGGGGGCCGCAGCGCCCGTCGGACCCGGTCCGGGTCGTAATTGCCGGGCTTGTCGACGAGGGCCAGGTCCGGGCGGTGCCGGCGAATCAACGCGCTCATCGCCCGGAGCTCGGCCTCGTTGACCCCCTCCTCGTCGATCTCCCAGGGCCAGACGATCTCCACGTCGACTGTCAGCCGCTCGTCCCGGAGGATCTCCAACAACTTCCGCCGGCGGGCGCTCGGGGTCATTCGCTTGGAGTCTCGGGCGCCGATGCCCGGACGCTCGCCGGGCCCCAGAACGCCGGCCACGACCATGGGCCCGAACACGGGCCCCCGACCCGCCTCGTCGATCCCCAGCACCCCGCGCACCTTTTGAACCCCCGGCCGGCCGGGTGGCGGCGGGGTCGAGGGATGACGGAGCTCGAGGAGGCGCTGGAGAACCTGGCCCGGTACGGTCGGAAGGAGGAACTCGAGGAGCTGCCGGGCGAGCTCTCCAGCGTGGCGAAGCAGATGCAGAGCATCCTTCACACGGGCGGCAGGTACGAGGTGGTCGTGGAGGAGGGCGAGGACGGGGCTCGGGTGACCGTCTATACCTTGCGCCGCTCCCGGCGGCTGGGAACCTCCAAGTACCCTGGCTGGGAGCGGACGAAAAAGCTGGCCGAGCTGGAGCTGAGCGAGGAGGAAGTGGAAGCCGTCAAGAGGCTATCGGAGAGGGTCGAGGAGCGCATCTCCTAGCCCCGGTCCCGCAGCCGCTCCACGATCTCGCACGTCCGGCGCACCACCTCCCGGAAGATCCGCCTCCCCTTCTCCCGATCCGCCGGCCGCGGGTCCCCCTTAACCCCCGTCTCCGAGATCTCGTGGAAGTCCGGGTACTCCCACACCTCGGTCCGGCGCCCGTCCTTGACCATCCGATCCTCCCGAACCAGCTCCGGGTACAGGTACAGCATCACCGATGTTTCCAGCTCGTCCGCGTGCCCTCCCCAGTCCGTCTCCAGCTCTTCCTCCGGGGCCAGCCGCCACCAGCTCACCCAATGGAACCGTTCCTCCTCCTCGGCCACCGCCCCCAGCGCGGGCTCGTTCCCCCCGTGCCCGTTGATCGCCAGGGTGGCGGCGGCCCCGTGGTGCAGGAACGACCGGTGCACGTCCCGGAGCAGCCGGATCATGGTGCCCGTCCTCAGGGACACGGTCCCGGGAAACCCCAGGTGGTGCCGGGAGACGCCGTACGGGATCGCCGGGTACCAGGGAGCCCCCGTCCGGCGCGAGACCTCCCGGCAGATCGCCGCCGCGATCAGGTGATCCGTGCCGAGCGGTAGGTGCGGCCCGTGCTGCTCCGTGCTGCCCACGGGGAGCAACACGACCTCACCCTCCAGATCCACCTCCGGGTACGGCAGCCTACGGGCCTCCATCCAGCCTCTCCCCCACCAGCTCCCGAAGCACCTCCTTCGCCTCCGTTAGATCCAGCGGCGGTCGCTTCACGCCCAGCTCCCGCAGCAGCTCCACGTGCTCCGGCGGCTTCAAGCCGGAGGAACGCATTAGATCCACGTCGGTGAGCACCCTCCGGGGCGGCCCGTCGGCGACCACGTTCCCCCGCTTGAGCACCACCACCCGATCCGCCAGCTCGGCCGCCACGTCGACGTCGAACGTCGTGAGGATCAGGGTGAAGTCCATCCGCTCCTTCAGCTCGGAGATCAGCCGCACGAACCTCCGCGTGGCCCGGTAGTCCAGCCCGGAGGTCGGCTCGTCCAGCACCAGCAGGTCGGGATCCGTGACCACCGCGCCCGCGAGCGCCACAAGCTTCTTCTGACCCCCGCTCAGGAACTGGGGCGGTCGATCCCTCAGGTGCTCGATGCCCAGCTCTCGCAGCACCCGCTCCGCCCGCTCGAAGGCCTCCCTCCGGGGCACGCCCTGATTGACCAGCCCGAAGGCCACGTCCTCCAGCACGCTGGGCATGATCAGCTGGTCGTCCACGTCCTGAAACACGACGCCCATCCTCTCCCGCACCCGGTGGACTTCTTCGGGCAGCTCGTGCCCCAGCACCTCGATGTATCCATCCTTGGGCTCCAGCAGCCCGATCACGTGGTGCAGCAGCGTGGTCTTGCCGGACCCGTTCGGGCCCAGGACGACCACCGACTCGCCCTCCCGAATCTTCAGGGTCAGCCCGCATACGGAGCGGGTGCCGTCGGGGTACTCGTGCTCCAGGCACTCGATTTTCACCGCGTAACCGATCCCGTCACACCCCCCTTAGGAGCGCGAGCGCGATCGAGAGCAGCGTGAGCAGCGTCCACGCCGCGTCCTCCCGGGACGGGCGCGGGCGACGGAGCGGGCGCACCCTCCCGCGGGCCCCCCGCACCTCCAGGCTCGCCATCAGCCTCCGCGCGGACTCGTGACTCCGGGCGAGCAGGGTAGCCACGAGCACCCCGATCAGGCGGGGTCCGGGCCGGGCCCCCCGCATCCGGGCCGCCCTCAGAAGACCGTTCAGGTCGTCGATCATCCCGTACAGGGACCGGTGAAACAGCAGCGCCATCTCCGCCAGGCGTCCGGGCATCAGGCTCGCGATCGAGGACCACAGGGAGTTGAACGGGGTGGTGAAGGCGACGAGCAGCGTCGCCAGCAGCGCGGTGAACCCGCGGGCCGCGTAGAGGGCGACCTCGCGCGCGGGTACGCCGGTGGGAAGCATTAGCGCGAGGATCGCCCCGAGGAAACCGAGCGGGACGACCGAGAGGCGCGCCATGGAGCCCCAGGGTACCCGGGCAGCGAGCGCGCCGATCAGGTACGGTAGGGACAGCAGCAGCGCTCCCCACGGGTCCCGCACCAGCAGCAGGGCCAGGAGGGTGGCGGACAGGCAGCCCAGCTTGGTCGCCGGGTCCACCCGATGGAGCGCGGTGTTCGCGGTGAGCGACCACTCCAGGATCTCCCCCGCACGCAACGCTCAGCGCACCCACTCCGGCGTCATCCTCTCCAGCGCGGCCACGGCCGAGGCCGTGATCGGGGCCTCGATCGCCGCCGTTAGGATCCAGCTTGGCGTGAGGGTGATCAGGAAGTAGTAAGGGGACCGGCCGACGGCCCGCGCGACGATGAGCGCGGCGACGAGGGCCGTGGTGGACAGGACCGTGAAGGTGGCGATCCCGGCGGCGAGTCTGGCCCCGATCGCGCCCCGAAGAGCCCGGTACAGGGCCCACGCGCCCGCGCACTCGGACCAGTTCAGCAGCGTGTTTAGCCCCACCAGGGTGATTCCACCGTGTCCGAGCAGCCCGCACGCCAGGTTGACCAGGAAGACGATCGGGGCCGAGGCCAGCGGTCCCATCAGGATACCGATCAACCCTGTGAGGTTAATATGAGCGTGCAGGACGGGCACCTGCATCAGCGCGAAGGAGAGGCCGGCGAGGAGCCCGGCCGGGACGAGCCGCTCGCGCGGCATCTTATAGATCCCCAGGGCGACGACGGAGCCCGCGAGGGCGTAGCAGAGGGCGCACCAGCGCAGCGGGATCATGCCGTCCGGCAGGTGCACGTGGGCTATCGCCCGTCCCCCCGGTTCGATGATGGGCATCATCAGGAATTTTAATGCCGTCCGCGTATTAAATTCAGCGCGTCGGACCGCCCGGGGACGCGTTCTCCATGGGCAAGGCCACCGTCGCGACCGCGCAGCTGTCTTCCTGCGTGGGCTGTCACGTGTCGCTGCTGGACCTGCACGAGCGGCTGCTTGACCTCCTGGAGGACGCCATCGATCTCCAGTACTGTTACGTGGTGCTGGATCAGAAGGAGATCCCCGAGGAGGTCGACGTCGCCCTCATCGAGGGGAGCATCCGGAACGAGGAGGACCTGGAGGTGGCGGAGGAGCTCCGGGAGGCCGCCGAGGTCGTCGTGGCCGTGGGCACGTGCGCGTGCTTCGGGGGCGTGCACGGGCTGGCCAACCTGTACGACCGGGAGGAGCTGCTCAAGTGGGTGTACGAGGAGTCTTACAGCACCGACGACGAGGGCGATGTTCCCAGCGAGGTCGTCCCGGAGCTCTTCGAGTACGTGAGGCCGCTCGGCGAGGTCATCGACGTCGACTACATGGTCCCGGGGTGCCCGCCCAAGCCGGACGCCATCGCGGAGATCGTGGCGGCGCTGCTGGAGGACCGGGAGCCGGAGCTCCCGAGGACCAACCTCTGCGAGGAGTGCCCCCGGGAGAAGGAGGACAAACCCATCGAGGAGATCAAGTTCCGGACCGGTCAGGGGAGGCCGGACCCGGACAAGTGCCTCCTGGAGCAGGGGTACCCGTGCCTGGGCCCGGCGACCCGGGCCGGGTGCGGGGCGGCGTGCCCGTCCCGAGGACTGCCGTGCCGCGGCTGCAACGGTCCCACGGAGGAGGCCGCGGACCAGGGCGCCGCGTTCCTGGACGCGCTCGCCTCCGTGTCGTTCGAGGCGGACGTGGACGTGGAGGAGCTCCTGGAGGGCCTCGTGGACCTGCCCGGACGACTCTACATGTTCTCCCTGGCGTCCTCCATCCTGAAGGGACACCGGGACGTGATCGGGGGTAAGTAGGGTGTCCGAGATCAAGATTCACCCTCTGACGAGGGTGGAGGGACACGGAGAGGTGATCATCGAGGTGGAGGGCGGCGAGGTCAAGGACGTCAAGTTCGCCGTCCTGGCCGTCCGCGGCTTCGAGAAGTTCGTCCAGGGCCGGCCGGCGGAGGAGGTCCCGTACATCGTGTCCCGCATCTGCGGGATCTGCCAGACCGCGCACCACCTGGCCGCGTGCAAGGCCGTGGACGGGTGCTTCGACGTCGAGCCGCCCGAGGGCGGTCACAAGATCCGCTGGCTGATGCACCTGGGCAACATGATCCACAGCCACGCCCTGCACTTCTACTTCCTGGCCGCCCCGGACTACGTGATCGGCCCGGACGCCGACCCGCTGCAGCGGAACGTGGTCCAGATCGCGAAGGAGAACCCGGAGCTCGGTAAGATCGCGATCGAGCTCCGCAGGTTCGGTCAGGACATCGTCGAGGCGACGGGAGGCAAGGCGATCCACCCGGTCGCCGGCATTCCGGGCGGGGTCTCCGCGCCCGTGGACGAGGAGGACCGGGACGAGCTCCTCAACCGGGCGGAGGAGATGGTGGAGAGGGCCTACGAGGGTGCCCAGGCCGGGATCGAGGCCATCCGGGAGACGCTGGAGGAGTACCGGGAGAAGCACGACCTCGACCTGCTGGAGACGCTGGGTAACATCGAGACGTACCACATGGGCCTCGTGGCGGACGGGAACCGGCACGAGTTCTACGACGGTGAGGTCCGCGTCGTGGACCCGGAGGGCAACGAGTTCACGCGGTTCCAGCCGGACGAGTACCTGGACGTGATCGCCGAGCGGTCCATCGAGTACTCGTACGTCAAGCACCCGTACCTGAAGGAGGTCGGGTACCCGGACGGGATCTACCGCGTCGGGCCGGGCGCCCGGCTGAACGTGTGCGAGGAGATGAAGACGGACCGGGCCCAGGAGCTCTACGAGGAGTACGTGGACGAGTTCGGGGGGTGCGTGAATTACTCGCTCACGATCAACTGGGCCCGGGTGATCGAGCTCGTGGCGGCGTGCGAGGAGGCCAAGATGCTGCTCGAGGACGACGTGATCACGGAGGAGGACGAGTGCAAGGAGGACTACGAGCCGCAGGAGGGGGACGGGGTCGGCATCGTGGAGGCCCCGCGCGGCACGCTGATCCACCACTACAAGACGGACGAGGAGGGCCGCGTCACCGAGGCCAACCTGATCGTGGCCACCACGCACAACGTACCCGCGATCGAGATGGCCCTGCGCGACGCCGCGAAGAAGCTCGAGGACGAGCTCGTCAAACTCGCCGAATAGGCCCGAGGGGGGTCGAGCCGATGGCCGAGAAGAAGGACGTGCTAAACTACCTCGAGATGATCATCCGGAGCTACGACATCTGACTGTCGTGCGCGGCCCACACGCTGGAGCAGGTCAAGATCCGGGTCAAGAAGCGCCAGGACTAACGCCCCCGGCCGATGAGGGCCCGGGGGAACCCTAACGGGACCCCGGGCCGGATGGCCCGGGCCGGCCCCACCACCACGCCACCCCGTACGCGACCAACGCGAGCGCGGTCTCCCACGGGACCCTGTAGAACCCAATCCGGAGCATGACCGCGTCCACGAGGACCGAACCCATCATTCCGGGCGCTACGGTCATCGCCAGGATCCACCCCGGCATCCCGTACCGGAGCGAGAACCACGCGAGGGACGCGAACCCTACGACGGCCAGGGCGTTCAGCGCGCAGATGAGGGAGAGAACGCTCAACGTCGCGTCCCCATTGTTATGAAGTTCGTAACGATTCGCGGTGGTAGGGCCGCCCGGATTTGAACCGGGGTCGCGGGGTCCAAAGCCCCGCAGGATAGACCGCTACCCCACGGCCCTGCCTCCCGTCCCCCAACGACCGGTCACGGGTATTTAATGCTTTCGGACCCGTTGCGACCCGATTATCCAAAACTTTTAACTAGACCTAGACCGCCTCAGGTATGTTAAACGAAGGGGGTGGGGGTGAGGCTGATGATCGAGAAGAAGGGTAAGCGCGAGGGGGAGATCCCACGGGACTATCGCGTGTCCAGCCGGGACCCGTTCGACCATTACTTCATCGTTAAGGAGGGTGAGAAGGGGTCCAAGCGGTCGAAACGGTAGCCCCGGCCGCGTCGAACGCCGCGGCGGTGACGTAGTTCAGCAGCGTGAATCTCCCCACGCGGACGTCGAACCCTTCGACGTCGGAGCACCGGTCGATCTTGCCCGCCCTGACGCACTCCGGCAGCAGCCTTGAAATCACCGACACGACCCGCCCCGCCCACAGTCCCTCGTCCACGCCCTCCGGAGGCTCCCCGACGTAGGCGGCACCGGCCCGAGGCTCGTCGGTCATGATATCAAGTTTGAGGCCTTCCATGCGGTCCACCTCGCACCCCTGATACATGAACTTCCTCGGCTCGAACTCGTGCTTGACCCCCTCGATCACGTCGAACGCGCTGAACACCACCTTCGGAACCTCCTCGGTACCCACCCGGTGCATCCGGATCAGCTCGCGCTCGTAGAACTCTCGCGCCTCCTCCACGGTCCGGATGTCCACCCCGTAGTAGTCCCGTACGACCGGGAGCGGTCGCACGTCCACCTCCCGGGTCCCGTGGTCCTCCGCCAGCTCGATCTTGATCCGCACGAGGGAGCGGAGCTTTTTCAGCCCCTGCTTGAGCGTTTTCCTCCTCACCTTCATGAGCGCCGCACCTCCTCGATGATGCGTCGCACGTCCTCGCTGTCCTTGGACCTCTCCTTCAGCAGCTTGAAGAGCCTGACCAGGCGGCGGAAGGACCGCTCGTCCAGGCAGTGTTCCATGGCGCAGGCGTCACGCTCCGCGGTCTCGGGGTCGACGCCTAGGAACCGTAGGAACTCGGAGATGATCACGTGTCGGCTCCACACGTTGCGTCCGATCCGCCTTCCCTTCTCGCGGAGTCGGATCGAGCCGTCGGAGTACTCGACGAGGCCTAGGGATTCCATCCTCCGGACCATCTCCAGGGCGGTGGGCTTGGACACCCCGAGGAACTCGCTGAGCTCCGAGATCCTCACCTCCCCTCCCCGGGAGCGGGAGAGTACGTAGATGGCCTCTAGGTAGTCCTCCATCCGCGGGGACAGGCACTTCCCCTTCATTCGGGGGTCCCCGATCAGGTGTGGCCGCTTCTTCTCATCGGCGCCACGCCTCGATCCCGGTCCCGTGATCATCATCCCTCCGGGACGGGGGCCCGGACGAACCCGGTCTCCGGCAGGCGAGGCGGGTGCCAGACGTCCTCCCCGCGCAGCGCGGCCACCTCTCGGACCGCGTCGTGGTACGTGGACGTCCGATCGATGATGCCGGAGTCGGAGGTGACGGGGACGCCGGGGAGCTTTACCAGTTTCTCGTCCACTCCCTTGACCGCCGCTGCCTTCACGGGCGCGTTCAGCTCCTCCCGCAGGTACCGCTCGACGGTGGCCGCGAGCTCGCCGCTGCCGCTGACCGGGGCGTCGAACAGGATCCGGACCGAGGCGGGCCGTACGTGCCGGAGGTACTCGGACAGTCGCTCCAGCGCCGCGTCCACCTCGTCCTCCTCCAGCCGGGGTGACATTCGGAGGTCCCGGACGACGCCGTCGTCGCAGAGGACCGCCTCGCCGCGGTCCAGGGCCGCCAGCCCGACGAGCACGTTGTAACCGTCGACGAGGAGGTCGTGGCCCCGGAGGAGCTCGGTGGGGGCCCGCTTGCCCGCGCGAGCGAGGGACTCCAGTCGGGGCCAGACGATCCGGTAGAGGGCCTGCACCTCCCGCCGACTGAGCCCCCAGGTCCGCTGGGCGGCCTTTAGGGCGCGGCGTTTCGGGATGCCGGCGTCGACCATCCGGCGCACGACCAAAAGGTATTTTTCGATGGATTCCAGGAGCAGCCTGAATTCCACCCCGATCACCCCCAGGTCGATGACGAGGCTACCCCACGCCGAGTTCCCCGATGAGGAGGAACCGGGGTGTGTGGGCGGAGACGCGTTGACGGTGGCCCGCCGGATTATCCCGTGCCTGGACGTCAAGGACGGTCGGGTGGTGAAGGGGGTCAGGTTCCGCGGGCTGCGGGACGCGGGCGATCCGGCGGAGTTGGCGGAGTACTACTACCGGGAGGGCGCGGACGAGATCGTGTTCCTGGACATCTCCGCCTCGCCCGAGGGTCGCCGGCTGATGGTGGACGTGGTTCGGCGGACGGCGGAGTCCGTGTTCATCCCGATGACCGTGGGGGGTGGGATCTCCGAGCTCGAGCACTTCCGCGAGGCGCTGGCGGCGGGCGCGGATAAGGTCTCCGTGAACACGGCCGCGGTCGAGAATCCGGAGCTCGTTTCCGAGGCCGCGGACGTGTTCGGGAGTCAGTGCGTAGTCGTGGCGATCGACGCGAAGCGGGAGCCGTTGACGGATGAGAACGAGCACCTGGCGGATCACGTGTTCCGGGATGGGGATCGCGAGTACTGGTTCCGGGTGTACGTGCGCGGGGGTCGGGAGCCGACGGATCTGGACGCGATCAGCTGGGCCAAGCGGGTGGAGGAGCTGGGTGCGGGGGAGATCCTGCTCACGAGCATCGACGCGGACGGGACCAAGGAGGGGTACGACCTGGAGCTGACGAGGGCCGTGTGCCGGGCGGTGAACGTGCCCGTCATCGCCTCGGGGGGCTGCGGTCACCCGAGGCACATGCTGGAGGTGTTCGAGGAGGCCGGGGCGGACGCGGCGCTGGCCGCCTCGATCTTCCACTACGGGGAGTATTCGATCCGTGAGGTGAAGGAGTTCCTGGCGCGGCGGGGCGTGCGCGTACGCCCGTGCTGAAGGTGGTGCTGCTGTACCCGGAGCGCGAGCGGTGCAAGGTGCTGACGGCGTTCCGGGAGCTGCCGGAGGGGCTGAAGCCCGAGGCTCGGGTCACGCTGGTCAGCTGCCGGAGGCGGTTGGAGGGGCCGAGGACGATCGTCTCCGGCGGTACGGTGGTGATCACGCTGCCGGCCGAGGGCGACCTGACCTCCGTAAAGCTGTCGTTGGCCCACGAGCTGGCGCACGCGCTCCAGGCCGAGCGGGGCGTGCTGCCGGGCCGCGTGCCGCCCCTCCGCGCCCTGTCGCTGCCGCTCGAGTGCGGGGCGGAGGAGCTGGTGCTGAAGTTCATCCCGGGCTCGGTCGGTCGTAGGGTGGAGATGGGACTGCGGCTGGTTCGGAGGATGGTGCCCCGGGACTTCCTGACGGACCTGGAGCGGTCGCTGGTGCTGGAGCCCGTGCGCATGGCCGTGGAGCGGCTGGGTGAGCGGGTGTCGGTGCCCCGGGTGGAGCCCGTGAGTCGCCGGGCGCGTAAGGTGCGGGAGGAGCTGGTGCGGGCGGCGCGTGAGGTGGACCCGTGGGACCCGCTGTCCGTGCGCCGGTACGTGGAGGACGCGCGGGCGATCGTCAGCGCGGCCCTTCGGCGAGGCGCTTGAGCCGCTCGATGCGCTTCTCCGTGGGCGGGTGTGTGCTGAACAGTCGCGCCAGCATCCCGCCGCGGAACGGGTTGCGGATCCAGAGGTGGGCGGTGGCCGCCTCCGCCGTCGTCTCCGCCCGGATCGGGGCGCCCCTCACGGCCTCCTCGATCTTGGCCAGGGCCCGCGCGAGCCCGAGCGGGTCCCCGGTCAGGCGCGCGCTCCCCTCGTCCGCGAGGTACTCGCGCGTACGGCTGATGGCGGCCACGATCACGGTGACGACGATGGAGGTGACGAAGCCGAGCAGGATCAGCGTCAGCCAGTCCTCGTCGGAGTCCAGGACCGCGTTGATGAACGGGTCCAGCGCGTAGGAGAGCGTCGTGCCGATCGCGGCCGCGATCGTCATGATCAGCGTGTCCCGGTTCCGCACGTGCGAGACCTCGTGCCCGAGCACGCCTCGGATCTCGCGGTCATCCAGCAGCCTCAACAGCCCCTCCGTGACCCCAATCACCGGGCGGGATCGGCGGCCCACGGCGAAGGCGTTGGGCAGGGCGCCCAGGCCGGTCTCCTCGGGCACGACCACGAGCCTGGGTCGTTCGATCCCGGCCCGGGCCGCCAGCTCGTCGACGAGCTTCCGAACCCGGAGTAGCCGGTCGGACAGTTCCGGTCTCAGCGCTCGGAACTCCTCCTCGCTCACCGCCCCCATGCTCAGCAGCACGAGCTTGTCGCTTATCAGGTACGAGATGGCCGCCCAGGTCAGCCCCACCGCGGCCCCGACGAGCACGCTCTTGGTCAGGAAAGCGGTGACTCCCGCCAGGACGGAGAAGAGCAGTCCCATCAGGCCGAGGGTCCGGAGCACGATGAAGTGGCTTCGATCGCCCAGCCTGCCGATCGCCAGGAGGGCCAGTGAGGCGCCCGCGAGCGGGGTCAGGGCCTTTAGCGCCGTGGGCCACGCGCTCATCACGGGTCCCTCCTAGAACCCCCTCTCGTGGACGATCCGTCCCGGGAACGTCCCTGCCCTCGTCACGTAGACCACGTCGTACCTCTCATAGCTTTTCCGTAGCCGGGTCACGTCCCTTCTCCCCAGCCGCACCCCGATGGACCGCACGATCGGGGGTCCCTCGCCCTCCTCCCCCACCTTGACCACGCGGATCACGTGGTCGGGCGGGTCCTCCGGGGGCGCCCCGGTGGTGGCCAGCAGGGACTCCCGGCCCGGGGTGAGGGTCGGGTACGCGTCCAGCTCCTCCGCGAGCAGCGTCGATAAACGGGCCTTGCGCACGGCCGGGTCCTGCTCGATGATGTAGGCGACGCGGTCCGGTTTCGGGGATCTCCGGGGAGTCTCCGGGTCTCCCTCAAGGACCGCGCGCGTCTCGGATACGATCGCGGCGGTTCCGTCGGTCAGGTTCGTCCAGCATACCGCGCGCACCTCTCGGGCCCGGCTGAACACCGCGGTGCCGGGTCGGGCCGGGGTTGCCGGGGGCACCTCGATCAGGTGCGGCAGGCCGTCGAGGAGTTCGCGGAGCTCGGTGGCCGGGGGACTCGTCTCCTCGGGCCGTCGGGCGCCGCGCCGGCCCGGGTCCGCGTGGGCGACGTCCGCGTCGGGCGGTGTCCGGGTCGCGTCGCCCTCAACGACCTGGACGTCCTTGGGCGCGTGAAGGCGGGCGTTCGTGCGCAGGGCGCGGGCTCGGGGCCCCTCAAGCTCGACGGAGGTGACGTGGTAGTGCCGGGAGAGGGCGAGGGTGTCGCCGCCGATGCCGGCGCAGAGGTCGAGGCACTCCCGGCCGCCCGCTCGATCCGACAGGAATCGGGCCTTGGCGCGCGCCACGTGCTCGCCGGTGAGCTCCTCGGCGGCCCGCACGTCGGGGCACGCTAGCGGGGCCCACTCCTCCACCTTGGCGGCCACCTTGGTGTGGATGGTCAGCAGCGCGGTGACGAGCGGGTCGGTGCCGACGTTGGGGTCTCGCCGGAGGAGCTCGCCCGGGTTCCGGCAGCCGGTGTAGGGGAGGGCGACGGCGGCCTCGCGCGGCGGGAGGCGTCGGGGGAGCTCGCTCGGGTCCTCCGACCGCTCCAGCTCGAGCTTGATCCGTTCCCAGTTCAGGTCGAGGGTCCTCACAGGATGCCCAGCTCCCTCGGGTCCGTCTCGTGGGGCTCGACGCCGAGCTTTCTGGCGATCCGGATCAGCGGCTTGAACCGTCCCACCTCCTCGGGTGCGTGGGCGTCGGAACCGAAGGTGATGGGGGCGCCCACCCGGACGGCGATCTGGTACAGGGTGAAGTCCCGCGGGAGGTGGCGGGCGTTCAGCTCCAGGCCGACGTTGTGGTCGGCCGCGGCGTGGGCGAGTTCCTCGGCCTCCCGGGCGGTGATGCGGTGGCCGAGTTCCTCCAGTATCCAGACCGGGTGGGCGATGATGTGCACCTCACCGCGCTCGATGCAGCGGAGGGTGGATTGGACGATGACCCGGCGTACCTCCTCCGTTCCGATCGGGTTGGGGGTGAGGAGGTGCGGGTGGTGCACGGCGCCTAGGACGAGGTCGGCCTGCTCGAGCATCGCCGGGGTGGCGTCGATCTCGCCGGTGGGGGAGACGATGTTGGACTCGATCCCAACGTAGACCTTCACCGAGAGCTGTCGTTCCGCCTCCTTCGCCTCGGAGCGGAGGCGTCGGAAGGAGCGGTCGGTGAGCCCCTCCGGTGAGGCGGGCCCGTGGTCAGTGAGCGCCACCGCCTCGAGGCCTCTTTCCTCGGCGGCGGCCGCGTTCTCGAACGGGGTGCCGTGGCCGTCGGAGTAGACGGTGTGCGTGTGCAGGTCGTACCGGAGCCTCAACGCCGGGGGTCCCGTTACTTCAACGCTCTCAGCCGGACCTCCGGTTCCAGCGTTCTCGGCTCGGCCGCGACGATCGCCGCGCCCTTGGCGACCACCGTCATCGGATCGTCCGCCAGCTCGGCCGGGATGTCCGTCTCCTCCTCGATGCGCGCCTGCATGCCCGGCATCAGGGACGTGCCGCCCACCATGACCGTGTTGTCGTACACGCCCGGGACCAGCTCCGCGGGCAGCCGATCCAGGATCCTTCGGATGGCGCGGATGATCTCCTGCACGACGGGCTCGGCGGCCTTGGCCACCAACTCCGAGTCGATCGTGATCTCCTTGGGCTTGTTCGTCTCGACGTCCTTGCCCACGACCTCGATCTCCTTGTCCTCGAAGTCCTCGGTCTCGGAGAACACGCGACCCACCTCGATCTTGGCCCGCTCGGCCTCGTGGATGCCAATCCGGACCCCGTATTCCTCCTCGACGAGCTCGACGATGTTCTGGTCGATGTCGTCGCCGCCCACGCGCATGGTCTCCTGGTCCGTGATGCCGCCCAGCGAGATGACCGCGATGTCGGTGGAACCGGCGCCGATGTCGATCACCATCGTGCCCGTGGGCTCGGCAATGGGTAGGCCGGCGCCGATGGCCGCCGCGAGGGCCTCCTGGATGATGATCACGTTGTCCTCCTCGATCCCGACCTCGACGGTCGCCTCCTTGATCGCGCGTCGCTCCACCTCGGAGGCGTCACCCGGGACGCCCACGGCGACCCGCTCGATCTCCTCCGGGTTGTTGTTTGAACCGACCTCGATCGCGTACTGGACGATGAACTTGGCGTACTCCATGGACTCGATGACTCCGTGCCGGAGGGGCCGGACGGCCACGATGTCCTCCGGGGTGCGGCCGAGCATTTTGCGGGCTTCCTCGCCGATGGCCAGCACCTTATTCGTACCCTTCTTGACGGCCACCACGGAGGGGAACTGTTTGACCTGGAACTCCTCCTCCGAGGGGCGCGCCACCACCGTGTTCATGGTACCCAGATCGATGCCGAGGGCCGCGTAATCTCCGTAGATCTCGACCTCTTCCTCCCTCTCCAGCTCCTCGGAGATGGACTCCTCCTCGCGCTCCTCGGTCTCCTCGCCGCGCTCCTCCTCTTCCTCCTCACTCTCCTCGCGCTTCTTCCTCCTCCAGAACGGCAAGGTCGAGCTCCCCTACCCCTCCTCGGTGCCCGGAATCTCGTGGACGTAAACGCCACGATCGTTCGCGATCTTTCGAAACTCCTCGGGATCCTCCACCTGCAGGACCATGATGCTGAACGTCTCCTCCTCAACCCCCAGAAACACGCTTATAATGTTCCTAATGGGGCGCGGCATCACGTCAAAGAAGATCATCGAGGTCTCGATGAATGCGGGCCCTCTCCTCCTCTTGTTAACCTTAATCTTCATCCGGCTCCTGGCCCGCGACATCACGCTCTTGAGGACGGAGTCCGGCCCGGCGACGACGTAATTTCCATCACCTTCCTCGAAAACCAAGGACAGCAGCTCGGACTTGGTCGCCACGCGGCTGATTAACGAGGTGATCTCGGAGGTGGACCGTATTAGGGTGACGCCGTACCTCCACACGGTGACCCCGTACTTAGTCTTAACCTCACGATTATCCACAATTTCAAATTTCGAGAATCTCATCGTCTCGTAGAGGGCCTCTTCGATATCCTCAGGGTCCCCTAATATGGCACAGTACGAGTTCATTTCCTCGTCCATTTTCTCATATGATACGGCGGCGGACCTCAGCAGTTTAACTCTGGTTTCTGGGTCCTCCGTAGCCTTCAACCCCTCCGTCCCCGCCCGTCCGCGGGTGGTAGCAGGATGAAGTATCTACCAGATTTGTACACGGTGACAACATCGTCTATGTTATCAATGTTGATCTTGTACACCCCATCCCGCTCCACCACTATGGCGGCAGGGTCATGATTATCGTCCTCAGGAATGCGCTGGAACAACCTACACCCGCAGTTCGGGCACCCTCTTTTAATCAATTCATCGCTCAGCTTGTCAAACGTTCTACCGCATTTAAAGCACCGGTGTGGCATGCCTCCGTCACCCTAGTTTTAGCGTGATGAAGTCCTCTCCCTTCTCCAGATCTTTGAGCACGTTCGCCGGCGAGATGACGGTCATTCCCTCCTCGGAGCGCTTCCCCAGGAGCCTTTTCATCAGCCCTCTACCGGATCGTCGGGCCGCCCGCTTCGGTGGGACCACGTAGATATCGATCCCCGTAAACTCCTCCAGGTCCACCTCCTCCATCGTACGCTGGATGATCTCGGTGAGTAGATCCGGGTTGAGTTGGCCCTCGAAGACGATCACCGCACCGTCCTTCGCCCGGCGTATCACGTACTCGATGAGTTCCGACCTGGACATGCCTTTTAGCGCCGATCGGGCCATGACCTCGACCTTGATCTCTCCCTCCGTCAACCCGTGAACTCCCTGATCATCGCCTTGTAGAGGTCTTCCATGTTCTCTCCGGTCTTGGCGGAAACCTTAACGACGGGGTAGTCCGAGAAGGCGTCCTCCACGGCGCCCGGATCGGCCTCTTTTAAGTCTATTTTGTTCGCCACCACGATGAACGGCACCTCATTCGCCTCCAGGTTTCCAATCAGCGTCACGTTCACCTGGGTGAGCGGCTCCCGGGTGGAGTCGATTACCACGAGCGCGCCGTCGATGGTCTTGAGCAGTCGGATGGCCTCCACCACGCCCTTGGTGGCCTCCTTGGCCCGCTGCTTGGCCTCCTTCACGTCCAACCCGTACTTGAGGAACTTCCGGTAGTCCACCTTCGTGGTGACGCCCGGCGTGTCCACGATCTCGAAGTCGACTCGGGACGATCCCAGCTCGATGCGCACCCGGCGCCGGACGGAGCGGCGCGTCTCGTGCGGGATCTCGGAGACCTCACCGAACCGCTCCGCGCCCCAGTCCTCCGCGATCCGGTTGGCCAGGGTCGTCTTGCCGACGTTGGGGGCCCCGTAGATTCCTATTTTAACCTCCCTCCTCGCGGACCTCAGGTAGTCCAGGAGTCGTCTGATGAGGCTCCTGGGCCTCACGTAACCACCCCGTGGGGGTCGGAGACGTGGGCGTGGTCAGGTTCGTGAGCCGGGCGATCAGGAGGCCGCTGCGAGTGGGGGCTCCGGCGCCCACGCTGCGTGGGACTGCCAGGTTCATGGTGGAGGTCACGGGCGTGGGTAGGGGGGACCTGGTGGTGGACGCAGGCACGGGAACGGGCGTGGTGGCGTTGGAGGCGGCCCGGCTCGGGTGCGAGGTGGTCGCCGTGGATCTGGACGAGGAGATGCTGGAGGTGGCTCGGGAGCGGGCCCGGGAGGAGGGGCTGGATGATCGGATCGAGTTCGTGCGGGCGGACGTTAGGGAGCTGCCGGACCTGGTGGATCGGGCCGACGCGGTGATCTCCACGGTGCCCATCAAAACGCTTCCCGACCCGGGGCGGGTCTTTGAGGCCTACGCCGAGTCGGTGCGGCCCGGCGGTCGGGTGGTCCAGCTCACCCACTGGCCGGGGCGCTTTCTGCGGGCGGTCGAGGGCGTGCCGCTCCGGGTGGAGCGGAGGTACCTGCGGTGGGTTCACCTGGTGCCGGGGTTCATCTTCGTCTGTCGTCGGGAGTGACGGGCATGCTGGCGCCCGGCTGGCACCGGTTCGTGCTGCCGCCCGCGGCGCTCGGCGCAATCACCGCCCCCGTGTGCAAGCCCGCCTCCGCGCTGTTCCTGGCAGCGGCCGGCTTCCTGGCCTTCTTCTTCCGGAACCCAGATCGGGAGCCGCCGAGCGACCCCAGGTTGATGGTCTCCGCCGCCGACGGTCGTCTCATGGGTAGGATCATGCACGTGGGTCCCGGGGACGAGGAGGTGGAGTCCTACCTGAACGAGCCGGTGATGGTCTCCGTGTTCATGTCCCCACTGGACGTGCACGTGAACCGGGCGCCGTTCGACGGCGTCGTGCGGGAGGTAAGCCGGGTCCGAGGGCGCACCGTGCCCGCGTTCAAGTCCTCCTCGGCGACGGAGAATCACCGGGCGATCCTGCTGTTCGAGGGTAGGGTGCCGTTCCTCGTGCGACTGGTGGTGGGGACGGTCGCGCGTCGGATCGACCTGTACGTGGAGGAGGGCGACCGGGTGCGGCGCGGTCAGCCGATAGGGATGATAAGACTGGGGTCCAGGGTGGACGTGGCCGTTCCCCGGGACCACGTGGACCGGATCCTGGTCTCGGTGGGCGACCGGGTCAAGGCGGGTGAGACGCCGATAATCAGGGTAAAAGAGGGGAGGAGGAGTGGAAGAGCGGGTCGAGAAGTGGAAGATCACCAGCCTGCTTAACGCCCCGTCGGTGGTGTCCACGCTCAACGTGGTGTTCGGCTCCATCTCCGTGCTCGCGTCCCTGTCCGGGTGGCCTGGAATATCCTCTCGAATGATCCTTCTCTCCTTCATCGCCGACTCGATCGACGGGTTCGTGGCGCGGAGGAAGCGCAAGACGTCCGAGTTCGGTAAGCAGCTGGACTCGCTCGCGGACGTGATCTCGTTCGCCGTGGCCCCGGCCTCGTTGCTCCTGGTCGGGAAAATGGCGCCCGCGCTAGTGGCCTATCCGCTGGCCGTGGCCATGGTGTGCTGCGGGGCCCTCCGCCTGGCCCGCTTCAACGCGATGTGCGCCGAGGGTTACTCCCCCGACGAGTACTACCTGGGACTGCCGGTACCCTGGGTGGGCACCGCCACCTCGTGCCTGTACTTCCTGACCGCGAACCTACCCTCGCGGGTCTGGCTGGTGGTCAACCCCGCGGTGCTGGCGAGCGCGTCGGCGCTCATGGTGTCCACCGTTAGGTTCCCGAGCTTCAAGCGCCCTCACCCGGCGGTGATCACCATCGGTGGCACCTCGATGCTCGCCCTCCTGTTCAGCCCGCTGTTCTGCCCGGACTGGTTAAGGGGGAAGCTGGAGGTAGCCTCCTCCGGAACGATCCTGGGCATCCTCTCGTATTACGCGCTGTCGGGGGTGATCTGGTGCGTGCGGCGGTAGTAGCGTCGACGGCGGCCTTGGAAATCCCGGAGGAGCGTCGTCACGCCATCGTGGGCGCGCTGGTGCTGGGCCTGGTCATCCTGGGGTCCGCCGTCGGCGCCTGGTACTTCCTGTACTACCGACCGTACATGGAGCAGCTGCAGAAGCTCCGGCAGCAAAAGCTCGCGGAGCTGAACAGGTACTTCACGGGGCCGCTGGCCACGTCCCCGGTGCGGGCGAAGCTGCAGCAGCAGATCCTGTCCGCGGAGACGATAGAGCAGCTGCAGGCCATCGACGTGGTGGGAGCGGCCACGGTGGAGTGGCAGAAGTACCAGATCTCGCAGATCAAGAGGAACCAGAAGAACGGTCGGGTCGAGCTGGTCACGCCACAAGGACCGCAGCTGATGTCGGTCAAGGACGCGATCGCGAAGGTGAAGTCCATGTCCGCGGACGATCTGATGAAGCTGGTGGTCAAGAGGCCGGAGACCGTGCTGATCGCCGTCTGGGCGGACCCCAACAAGACCGGGGCCATCCGGGTCGGGGACAGGGTCACGCTGTCGACCGTGGACTGGGTGATCAAGGCGGCGCTGCACAAGCGGGGTGAGACCAAGGTTCCCAGGGAGCTACTGAAGGGACCGAACCAAATCAGCGGTGGAATCGTGCGGTACATACTGCTGGTTCGAGGCGGTTTGGCGGGATTTAACACGAAGATCAACCTGGAGTCGGCCGCCAAGGCGGCGGAGCTGTACCGGTCCGGCAGCGTCGACATCGCGGCCCGTAAGATGGTCGTGCCGGCCGCGGCGCTCGGCCTGGTCGGGAGGGGAGGGGCCGGTGGGGCCGCCGGCGGAGAGACCCTACAGCGGGCTCAGGAACCCCTTGTCGGCATCATCGATCTGTCGGATTTCGTCAAGGCGATGGCTCTGGCGAAGGCGAAAAGGGGAGGATACGTCAGGCAGCTCATGTCGCTGGAGCAGCGGGAGGGGATCCGCGCGTGGGACAAGCTGATCGTGGTCGTGGAGATCCCCAAGGACGCCGTGACGCCGAAGATCCTCATAGCGGCCGCGGTCCGGGGAGGCTTCTGGATCATGCCGGAGCGGTGAAACCCCTTAAAAAATGAGGCACCAAAACGCTGGACTGGGTCTACGGGGGAATTGAAGTTGCGACGCCTGGGATCGATCGTGCCGGCGCTGGTGGTCAGCGTGGCGGTCCTAGCCGGGGTCTGGGTGGCGGAGGAGTCGGGACAGGTGAAGCTCGGCCAGATGCCCACCGGGGCCCCCGCCGCTGGGGCTCAGGCGGCCGGTAGCGCGGCCTCCGGGGCCGTGAGGGCCACCGCCGGAGCGGCCCAGTCCGTGGGAGCGGGAGGGGCCGGTGCCGGCGGTGGTGACCCGTTCGTGGTCAGCGAGGCGATCATCAGGGTTCAGGCGGTTGGCAAGGGGGCCAAGAAGGTCAGCAAGGTCGAGGAGATACCCAACTCCAAGGTACGGGAGTGCAAGGTGTCGGGTGATCGGGCGGAGGCGGTCATCGAGGCGCACGATGTTCCCATCAGCGGGCTGCCGGTGAACGTGAACCCGGGATGGCCGTTCAACATGAGCGACTGCCGGTACGAGAGGATCGAGGTCACGTTCAAGCTTAAGGCCAACACGGACAGCGCCGAGGAAACGGACTTCGCGGGGCTCATCGCGCTGAGTGATGGTCGGGTGACGTCGGCCGACCCGCGCCCGGACCGCACGGAGGACGGGACCGCGATCTGGAGGGTAGCCATCCGGGACGGCAAGTTCGTCATCAACGGTCGTGAGGACGGGGAGTTCCCGCGGTTCCGGTACGTGCTGGAGTACGGTCGGGGCGCCGGGACCGGTGGGGTAGGTGGAACCGGTGGTGCCACCGGTGGAGGTCAGGCCGGTGGGGGAGCCGGGGTCGGTGGCCCGGGAGCCGGGGGCGGCGCGGGTGCCCCCGGACCGGGGGCCGGTGCCGGCGGTGGCGCCGGCGGGGTCAAGATGGTAAGGGAGGGTGCCGGTGCCGGGATGCCGGTGGGCAAGTACCGGACCGGTGAGTCGCTGTTCCTAATCACGGCGGCCGTCATCGGGGTGTTGGTGGGAGCGTACTTGGTGTACAGGGGCCTCCGGCGGTGAGGCTCCGGTACCTGGTCCCGGGGCTGCTGCTTCTGGCCCCATCCACCGTTTATTTGGGCCAGCTGGCGGCGAGGGAGCTGGCGTATCGGCTGTACCACGGTTCCGTGTCCGTGCCCGGGTGTGAGCTGGTTATCCCGAAGCTGAATCTTCGGGAGCCGATCAACGCGATTTCTCCGGACTATGGGGTGTACTACGACCCGGAGACGCCGGAGCCCGGGGAGCGCGGGATCACGATCCTGTACGGGCACCGGACGCTGTTCGGATCCCCGTTCAGACGGTTGAACGAGCTGAAGCGGGGCGACGAGGTGATCGTGTACTGGTTCGGGCGGAGGTACGTGTACCGGGTGTACGGGAAGGAGGTGGTGAGCCCGAGCGCGCGGGTGGACCCGTACGGGGTGGACCGGGACGAGCTCTGGCTGGTTACGTGCGCTCCCTTGTGGTCGTCGAGCGAGCGGTTGGTGGTGAAGTGCGCCCGGTGTTAGGCGGCGTCGCGTAGGATCTTGCGGACGAGGCGCTCGAGGACCTTGTTCCGGTGGGCCTCGGCGAAGGAGATGGAGCCGGCGGTCTCGTGGCCTCCCCCATCGATGGCGGCCTCCGGGAGCTCCTCCCGCAGCTCCTCGACGATCTCGTTGAGGTTGATACCCAGGTTCTCGGTGGCGCGGATCACGGCGAAGTCGGGTCCGTACGCGATGGTGACGACCTTGGCGTCCTCACCCTCTTCCTCCACCTTGAGGTCGTGGACGAGGCCGCAGGTCTTGCCGGGACCCGGGTACTCGAACTTGCGGGCGTAGCGCTCGACGTCCACCGTGACGACCTTGATACCGTTGGACTCGTACTCCTTCACGCCGGAGAGGGCGGCCTGGAGCTGTCGCTCGCAGGCGCGCTTGTGCTGCTCGTACAGGTTCTCAACGAGCCGGCGGTGTCGGACGTCGTTCCCGGTCGTGCCGAGGACGTCGTTCATGAGGTGACGACCCGGGGTGTGGCGGAGCTGGAAGGCCTGGTAGTCCACGCTGGCGGCGATCTTCTGCAGCCATTCGCGGTCGTATCCGGACTCCTCCGCGATCTCCAGGTACTGTTCGGCCTCCTTGGACTCGGCGTGGTCGCCGACGCAGGCGACGGCGGGCAGGTGGCGGATGCGGTCCTCGACGTCCGGGTTGATGAGCCGGGCGATCTCGGTGGCGAGGACGCCGGCCGGGATGTTCTTGCCGTCCCCGTCCGCGGCGTAGGGGTTGACGTGCACGTCCACGTGGTCGTCGATGGGGAACTTTCGCAGCCCGTCCGCGCTCTCGCCGGTGGGTTCGCCGGGGTAGTGGTGGTCGATGACGATCACGTCGACCCCGTAGGAGCGCATCTCCTCGATGGCCGGGACGTCCTCCTCCGTGCAGCCGATGTCCAGGAGGATGAGGAGCGGGACCTGGTGGCCGTAGCGGTGGACGTCCTCGAGCGCGTGATTGAGGTCCCGGGACGCGTCCTCCATCGTGTAGATGGGGGCCTTGTTCGGGAAGCGCTTGTAGAAGTGGTACTCCGCCTCGGGGTCGGGGTTGTTCTCGCGGAGGATGGGCAGGATGGCCTCCTCGAGGGCGATGCCCCCGGAGATCCCGTCGGCGTCGGCGTGGTGTCGGATCAGGATGGGGCGACCCTCGAGCACGGCCCGCTTGATCATCCTAGCGGCCTCGCGCATCCGCGGCCAGAGCCGCTCCAGGACCTCGCTCTCGACCATCGGGGTGAGGTCCTCGGGCGGCTCGGCCTCGCGCTCGAGGGCCTCGTCGATCGCTCGCTTGATCTTCACCTTCTCCGTGCCGATGAGCTTCTCCATGTCCAGGATCTCAACCTGCAGCTGGCCGTCGTGGGTGGTGACCTCGCCGACCACCCGCACGTAGTCGCCCGCCTCGATGTCCGGGTAGGCCCGGATGCCCGGTCCCTCGAAGGCGGCCATCCAGATGCTGCCGGTCTCGTCGCGGAGGGTGAAGACGGTGGGGCCGGGCGTCTGCTGGACGTGAATGATCTTGCCCTTGAGCAGGACGGTTTCGCCGACCTTGGACTCGTCGATGTCGCGCACGTACGTGCGCTCGAGGTCCTTCTCCACGACCTCCTCCTCGTACTTCTCGGGCCGCGGGTCGATCCCCTCGATCGTGAAGTCGATCTCGCCCTCCTCGGGCCGCACGTCGATGGCCTTCACGACGACCTCCTGGTCGATGGAGAAGTCCTGCGGCTCCTTGTCGCCCATGTCGCGCTTGTGTAGGAGCCCGAGGGTGCGGTCGTTCAGCTGGATGAACACTCCGTACTTCTCCACGCGGGCGACGCGGCCCTTGTACAGCTCGCCCACCTCGACGTCCTCGTACCCGCAGGCGGGGGACAGGACCTTGACCTTGGGACGCTTCTTCCGGCGGATCTCCTTGATCTTCTCCCGGCACTCCTCGCACAGGTCCTCCTCGGCGTTCGGGTCCAGCTCCTTGCCGCACTCCCGGCAGACGACGATGTGGCCGGTGCCCCCGCACCGGTCGCACTCCTCGTAGACCGGGATCACGCCCTTACCCTGGCACTTGGGGCACGGAACCTCGCGGGACCCGGCCAGGTCGTACCCTTCGATCGCGTGCTGGGAGGCGCCCTTGAAGTGCTCGCTGATGTCCACGTCCTCCACGTAGCCGGTGCCCTGGCACTCGGGGCACTCGCGCTCTCCGGCCTTGATCTTACCCTTCCCATCGCACTTCGGGCACTTCTTCCTCGGCAAGGAAGGTTCCCCTG
This sequence comes from Methanopyrus sp., assembly GCF_053997775.1. NCBI lineage: Archaea > Methanobacteriati > Methanobacteriota > Methanopyri > Methanopyrales > Methanopyraceae > Methanopyrus > Methanopyrus sp. The sequence goes on along the minus strand of NZ_JBMXXF010000004.1, from coordinate 100,977 downwards.
AGGATCATGAGGAGTAGGCGGTGACGACCTTCTCGACGGCCCGGACCACGTCCTCGAGGTCCTCGCGGGAGAGCCCGGGGTGCACGGGGATCGACAGGACGGTACGGGCCGCGAGCTCGGAGTTGGGGAGGCTCGCGGTGTGATACCCGCGCTTGAGGTACACGGGCTGCCGGTGGAGGGGCTTGGGGTAGTGGACGGCGCAGTCGACGCCCTCCGCCCGGAGGGCCTCCGCGAACTCGTCCCGGGTGCACTCGAGCGCGTCCGGGTCGAGGCGGATGGTGAACTGGTGGTAAACGTGTTTTGCCCAGGACCGCTCGCGGGGGAGCCGGATCTCGGGCTCTAGGTCGCTCAGCTCCCGGATGTAGAACCGGGCGTTCTCCCGGCGGCGCCGGTTGAGCTCGTCCAGCCGTTTGAGCTGCTCCAGCCCGATCGCCGCGGCGATGTCGGTCATCCGGTAGTTGTAGCCCAGCTCCACGTGATCGTACCGCTCGCGCTCCCCGTGGGAGCGGAGCATCGCGGCGGCCTCCGCCAGGTCCTCATCGTCCGTCGTGATCGCGCCGCCCTCGCCCGTGGTCATGTTCTTCGTCGGGTAGAAGCTGAAGCAACCCGCGTCGCCCAGGGCGCCGACCCGGTCCCCGCGGTACTCGGCCCCGTGCGCCTGGGCCGCGTCCTCGATCACGAGGAGGTCGTACTCCTCCGCGAGCTCGAGGATGGGTCGCATGTCGGCCGGGTGACCGTACAGGTGCACGGGGATCACGGCGACGCGGCGCGGGGTGAGCCGGCGTTCCCGCTCCAGGCTCCGGAGGAGCTCCTCCAGGGAGGCGGGGTCCAGGCAGTACGTCTCCAGGTCGATGTCGACGAACGCGACCTCGGCCCCGGCGTGCAGGGCGACGTTGGCCGTCGCGATAAACGTAAAAGACGGCACGATCACGAGGTCGCCCGCGCCGATTCCGGCCGCTTCCAGCGCCAGCTGAAGGGCGGTCGTGCCCGAGCTCGTGGCCACGCAGTGCTCCGTCCCCACGTACTCGGCGAAGCGCCGCTCGAACTCCTCCACGCGCGGTCCCTGCGCCAGCTGCCCGGAGCGAAGCACCTCCTCCACGGCCCGGATCTCCTCGTCGCCGATCACCGGCTGCGCGATCGGGATACGCTCCTCCCGCACCGGCTCACCGCCCTCGATGGCCAGCCTGGACAACCCGCGGCCCCCTGGGGGTTGGCCCGATGTCGGAGGTGAAGGTGAAGCGCGGCGTGATCGTGAACTACCGAATGGGCAGGCACACGCAGGACCCCCGTCAGTGCATAATAGAGTTTCAGGGTGTGGACAGCAAGTCCGAGGCGGCGCGGCTGATCGGCAAGGAGGTGGTCTGGAGGCACCCGGAGACGGGCACGGAGATCCGGGGCAAGATCGTGGACACGCACGGGAACAACGGGGCCGTGCGGGCCCGGTTCGAGCGCGGCCTGCCGGGCCAGGCCCTCGGGACCGAGGTGGAGCTGCGCGACTAGGGCGTCACGGGGCCGGCGATGAAGGTCGAGACGGTCAGGGAGGGCCGGACGCTACTCAAGGTGCCCCGAGTCCGCGGTCAGCCCTCCTCCCGCGATCCCGTGTTCTACAACCCGCGCATGCGCCTCAGCCGGGACCTCACGGTGGCCTCGGTCGGTCCCGCCAACCCGCGCCTCGTGTGCGACCCGCTCGCGGGCGTGGGGGCCCGCGGCCTCCGGATCGCGGTGGAGCTCGACCCGGACACGGTCGTGCTCAACGACATCAACGAGCGGGCCGTGGAGCTGATCGAGGAGAACGTCCGGCTGAACGGCGTCGAGGACGTCTGCCGGGTCGAGAACCGGGACGCGAACGCGCTGATGTGCGAGGACGAGCTGGCCGGCGCGTTCGACTACGTGGACCTGGACCCGTTCGGCCCGCCCGTTCCCTTCCTCGACGCGGCCGTTCGCACCCTGCGGAACCGGGGCCTGATCGGGGTCTCCGCGACGGACGTCTCCGCCCTCGCGGGTCGCTACCCGCGGGCGGCGCGCCGTAAGTACTGGGTGGAGGTGGAGCGGGTCGAGTTCTACCAGGAGGTGGCCATCCGGGCCCTGCTCTCGTACGTGGTGAGGACGTGCGCGAAGTACGACCTGGCGTTCGAGCCCCTCGTCGCGTTCTTCCAGCGTCATCACGTGCGCGTGGTGGGCCGGGTGCGGCGCGGGGCGAGGCGCGCGGACAGGGCGCTGAGGCGGCTGGGGCACGTGGGGCACTGCCGGAAGTGCGGGTTCACGGCCGTGGTCGAGCCGGGCGAGGACGAGTGCCCGGAGTGCGGGGAGGGGCTCACCGTCCTGGGCCCGCTCTGGTTGGAGGACTTCGTCGATCGCGCGTGGGCCCGCCGGGCGGCGGAGGTGGCGGGGCGCCTGGGGCTCGAGCGGGCTCGTGAGCTGCTGGAGCGGTTGGCCGAGGAGGTAGGGCTGCTTCCCTGGAGCTACGACGTGCACCGGTGGGCGTCGCGGTTGGGACTGCCCCGGGTCCCGCGGCTGAAAGATGTATTGAAGGGGCTGCGGGAGAGGGGGCGTCGGGCCCTGAGGCCGCACTACTCCCGGCGGTCCGTGGTCAAGACGGACGCCGATCCGGGGGAGTTCCGCGAGGTGCTGCGCGAGCTGGGGGAGGGAGCATGCTGACGCAGGTCGCCCTGGACGTGACCTCGCTCTCCCGGGCGATCGAGCTGGCGGAGGCGTGCGCCGAGGCCGGCATTCACCTCCTCGAGGCCGGCACCCCGCTTATCAAGTCCTGCGGCGTCCGGGCGGTGGAGGCCCTCGTCGAGCGCTTCCCGGAGCGTCCGGTGGTGGCGGACACGAAGACGATGGACACGGGGGCGCTGGAGGCGGAGCTGGTGGCGTCCCGGGGCGCCGGGCTCGGGTGCGTGCTGGGGGCGGCCCCGGAGGAGACGATCGAGTCGTTCGTGACCCGGGCGCACGAGCTGGGCATGGGGGCGCTGGTGGACACGATCGGTGCGGAGCCGGGCGACGTGCTGAGGAAGGTGGACGGCCTGTCGGACGGGCCGGATTACCTGCTGATTCACGCGGCCATCGACGAGTCCGTCACGGGCGAGCAGCTGCTGGAGCGGGCCGGGGTGGGCGAGTGTCCGTACCGGACGGCCGTGGCCGGGGGGCTCACGCCCGAGAAGGTGGAGGGGTTGGACGGCGTCGACGCGGTCATCGTGGGCGGGTACATCACGTCGTCCGAGGACCCGGGGCGCGCCGCCGAGGAGGTGCTGGAGGCGGCGGGCGCCGAGCCGTACGGGTTCCGACCGGACGAGCGGCAGCGCGAGGTCCTGTTGGGCCTTCGGCGGCGGGCGCGCGTGGGGATCGTGATGCGAGACCCGGACCGGGTGGCCGAGGTGCTCCGCGCGGCGGTGCGGTCGCTTCGGTGGGTCCGGCGGGGGGCGGACGTTGGCGCGGTGGGGGACGACGACCTGGAGCTCCTTCCGGAGGACGTGAACGGTGAGGGCCGGGACCTGCTGATCGTCGTGGGCGCCGAGGAGTTTGAGGGTGAGGAGCTGGAGCGGCTGGCGCGCGACGGTCGGCGGGTCGTGCTGGTCTCCGAGGAGCACGTGCTGAAGGTCTACGGGGTGGCGGAGGCGGTGTACGAGGTGTAGGGGGAGCCGGGGTTGAGCGAGGAAAGGCGGGAGGACCGGGACCTGTACGAGCGGGTGATGGAGGTCTCCCGCCGGCGCGGGTTCCTGCTGCCTTCCTGCCGCATCTACGGTGGGGCCCGGGGTTTCTACGACTACGGCCCGCTGGGCGCGCTGCTCAAGCGGAAGATCGAGGAGAAGTGGCGCGAGTACTACGTGTACCGCGAGGGGTTCATGGAGATCGAGGCCCCCACGCTGCTCATCGGAGAGGTGTTCGAGGCCTCGGGCCACGTGGATCACTTCATCGACCCGATGACGTACTGCCGGGAGTGCGGGGAGTTCTTCCGGGCGGATCACCTGGTGGAGGAGGAGCTGGGGATCGACGCGGAGGGCCTTTCGATCGAGGAGCTGGAGCGGCTGATCCGGGAGCACGACCTGCGGTGCCCGGAGTGCGGCGGCGAGCTGGGTGAGGTGACGGAGTTCAACCTGATGTTCCGTACGAACATCGGGCCGAAGGAGGGTCGGGACGGGTACCTGAGGCCCGAGACGGCGCAGGCCATCTTTATCCAGTTCAAGGACCTGTACCGGTGGGCCCGGCAGAGGCTGCCGTTCGGCGTCGTGCAGATCGGCCGGGCGTACCGGAACGAGATCAGCCCGCGTCAGGGCGTGATTCGGCTTCGCGAGTTCACGCAGGCCGAGGCGGAGGTGTTCCTGGACCCGGAGGACAAGCGCTACCCGGGTCGGTGGGATTACGAGCGGGAGCGGCTGCTGTTCTACCCGATCGAGGAGCAGCGGAAGGACGACGGCGAGATGCTCGAGATGCGCGTGGAGGAGGCGGTCGAGGAGGGCCTCGTCAGCCAGCCCATCGGCTACTTCCTGGGCCTCACGAAGCGGATGCTGGTGGAGATGGGGATCGACGAGGGCGCGATCCGCGCGCGGCAGCACCTGCCGGAGGAGCGGGCGCACTACGCCCGGGACTGTTGGGACGTTGAGGTGAGGCTGGACCGGTTCGGGTGGGTGGAGGTCGTCGGCATCGCGGACCGGACGGACTACGACCTGCGGCGCCACTCGGAGCACAGTGGGGAGGATCTCCGGGCGTTCGAGGAGCTGGACGAGCCCCGGATCGTCTACCGACCGGAGCCGATCATGGAGAAACTGGGCCCGAAGTTCAAGTCGGACGCCCCGAAGATCGCGGAGGAGCTGAGGAGGATCAAGGCGGAGTCGAAGGAGGAGCTGGAGGGCGGCCTGACGGTCGAGGTGGACGGTGAGGAGGTCGAGGTGCCGCCGGACTGTTACGAGATCGTGGAGGAGAAGGTCACCGGGCGCCGGTTCTACCCGCACGTGGTCGAACCCTCGTACGGGATCGACCGAATCCTGTACTGCGTGCTCGAGCACAACTTCGACCCGGAGGAGGGGATGTTCCGCTTCCCCGCCTGGCTGGCGCCGATCGAGGTGGGCGTGTTCCCGCTGCTCAAGCGGGACGACATGGTGAGGTACGCGAGGCGGATCGCGCGGGAGCTGCGCGAGGAAGGGTTCACGGTGGAGTACGATGACTCGGGCTCCATCGGGCGCCGGTACGCCCGCGCCGACGAGATCGGCGTCCCGTACTGCGTGACCGTCGACCACGACACGCTCGAGGAGGACACGGTGACGGTTCGGGACCGGGACACGACCGAGCAGGTTCGGGTGCCCGTGGACGAGCTGCCGGAGATCCTACGCGGGCTCATCGACGGCGAGATCGAGTTCGAGGAGGCCGGCGAGCCCGTTTGAACCACTCCGGCACGCGGACGTCGCCCTCCGGCTCGTCGTAGCCCGGCAGGTACGGCTTCAGGTCGATCACCGGGGAGCCCTCGCGGGCGTCGAGCCCCTCCACCCTCACCCGACCGCGCCCCGGGTCCACGTCGAGGAGCCGGCAGAGCGTGAGGAGGACGGGGTTGGGTCGGTCGGGACTGCGGCTGGCGAACACGCCCACGATCGTAGGCGCCCGGCCGTGTAAGGGTCGCACCCGGCGCACCGATCGGTCGGACTCGTGACCCCACCAAAGCACCCAGGCGTGGGAGAAGTCCTCGAGCCCCTCCAGGCACCGTCGGTACTCCCTGTAGATCGTCAAGGTGGCCCGCTCGTCCCCCGCCTCGGAGACCTCGCCCACCGGGCGCAGCCTCACCCGGGTCCCCCCGGGGCGTGATCGTCGGTGGCGCGGTACGCCCACGTGATGGAGTGCCTGGGACGGGTGCCGGTGCGAGTCGTGTGGGAGGATGGCGAGGTTCGGGCCGAGGCCCGCGGGGAGCCGATCATCGAGGAGTGCCCGCTGATGAGGTCCCGGGAGGGGTTCGAGCGGCTGACCCCGGAGGCCGCGGAGCGGCACGTTCTGCGCAAGGCACGGGAGCTGGGGATGTTCACGCCGGAGCGTCGGCTGAGGTCCTGCCGGCGGTACACCCCGTTCGGCGTTTCGGAGACGCTCATGGTGTGCCTTCGTTACGGGCTGGTCAACGCGGCGGTGGTGGTGTCGGACTGCTTGGGTACCGTGGTGACGGACCGCCCGTCCGTGGTGCAAGGGATCGGGGGCGAGGTCTCGGGGATCGTGGAGACGGACCCGATCCCGGAGGTGGTGGAGCGGGCGGAACGGCTCGGGTGCACGGTGCTGGAGCGGATCGACCAGGTGGAGGGCGTGGAGACGGCCCTCGAGGAGTTCGAGCCGCCGGTGGCCGTGACGGTGGTGGACCCGGACGAGGCCGTGCGGATCCGGGAGGGGTTCGGCCGGGACGTGCTCATCGCGGCCGTGCACACCTCGGGGCTCGACGAGCGTGGGGCGGACCGGCTGGTTCGCGCGTGCGACATCGTCACGGGGTGCCCGTCCGAGGCCGTTAAGGGGGCGTGCGAGCGGGCCTACCTGGTGAAGTCGGGGCGCAGCATCCCGGTGTACGGCGTGACCCCGATGGGCGCGGAGGCGTTGCTGCTCAACGCCCGGGAGCTCTCCGGTGAGGAGCCCGTGCGCATCCTGAGGGGTAGGGGGTGAGGGGATGCCGGAGATGGTTCACGTGGGGCTGTTCGGCCACATCGACCACGGGAAGACGGCGCTGGCCGCGCAGCTCACGGAGAAGGCCTCGACCGCGGCGCTCGACAAGCACCCGGAGGAGCGGGAGCGGGGGATCACGATCGACCTGGGCTTCTCCTCGTTCCGGCTGGGCGATTACGAGGTCACGCTGGTGGACGCCCCGGGGCACGCGGACCTGATCCGGACGGTCGTGGCGGGCGCGGAGATCATCGACGCGGCCATCCTGGTCGTGGCGGCGGACGAGGGGCCGCAGGTGCAGACGGGCGAGCACCTGGTCGTCCTCGATTACCTCGGGGTGGATCGGGGCGTCGTGGCGCTCAACAAGGTCGACCTGGTCGACGAGAGCACGGTGGAGCGGCGCGTTGAGGAGGTCCGGAGCGTCCTGCGGGGCACCTGCCTGGAGGACGCCCCGATCGTCCCGGTCTCGGCGAAGACGGGGGAGGGGATCGACGAGCTGCGCGAGGCGCTGCTGGAGGTGCTGGAGCCCCCGGAGCGGGACGTGGACGCGCCGTTCCGGATGCCGATCGACCACGCGTTCCACGTGAAGGGGGCGGGCACGGTCGTCACGGGGACGATCCTGTCCGGGGAGGTGGAGGTGGGGGACGAGGTGGTCCTGTACCCCTCGGGCAAGGTGGTGGAGGTGAAGTCGATTCAGTGCTTCGGCCGGGATCTAGACGCCGCCCGGGCCGGTGATCGGGTGGGGATGGCGCTGCGCGGGGTGAGGGAGGAGGAGATCGAGCGGGGCCATCAGCTGGCGGAGTCGGACTCCCTGAAGGTGACGCGCGACCTGGATCTGGAGGGCGTGGAGGTGCACCCGCTGTTCCCGCAGTCGCTCGGGACCCGGACCATGGTGCACGTGCACGTCGGTCTGCGCTCGGTTCCGGGGTACGTGGTCCCGCACGAGGACGGGTTCCTGCGGGAGGAGCTGCGGCCCGGCGAGTCTGGAGAGCTGTACGTGCGGCTCAATGAGCCGGTGGCGGTGCGGGAGGGCGACCCGGTCGTGCTCGTGAAGATGGACCTTCCCCCCACGAAGCTGCGGATCGCGGGCGCGGGCCGGGTGTCGGGCACGGAGCGGCGGGAGACGTTCAAGCGCGTGTCCGAGCGGCGGGGTCGGGTTACGAACCCGGACCACATGGGGAAGGGGCTGGCGGTGGTGGACGGGCTGGCGTTCAACAAGGAGCACGCGGAGAGGCTGGTGGGTGAGGAGGTGGAGACGGAGGGCGGGGTGAAGGGGCGGATCGTGGACACGCACGGGACGCGCGGCGCCGTCCTGGTCGAGTTCGAGGGTAAGGTCAGGACCGGCGAGCGGGTGCTGCTGCGGCGGGTGCGGGAGGTTAAGTTGGACCTCTAGTCAGCGCTGGAACGTCTCTTCACGTGGGTCCGCTCCCGAGGGGCTCATCATCCGAAGCACCGTCGGGCGATCGGTAGCGTCTCGTCCGCCTCCTCCCGGGAGGTGATCCCGACCGCGACCGCGTCGGCGTACTGGGAGGCGTACGGGAGCCCCTCCTCCGGGGGAACGGCGCCCGCGGCCAGGACCTTCTTCGCGATGACCGTTCGGTCCGTGTCCTCCAGGATCTCCTCCACCCGGCTCCGATCCCCCATGAAGGCGCCCCTTGGGTTCAGCGGCACCATGTACACGTCCACGCCGTCGCGTTCCTCCCAGGCGGGGAGGGTGGCGTCGGGTCGGTGGGTGGCGATGCCCACGGGCACCCCGAATCGGTCGCGGAGCCGGTCGAGGTCGCGGAGCACGTCGTCCGGGTCCCGGCCGTCCACCCGGCTGGCGTGCAGGAGGACGGCCCGGAGGTTCATCCCCTCGATCGTGCGCGCGTCCTCGCGGAGCGGTCCGAGGCCGACGACGGCGACAACTTCAAGGTCGTGCTCGACCCTCCGGAGCGCTCGCGCGATCACGGGGTCCGCGAGCGCCTGGACGCCGCGAACGTCGTGCCGCTCGGCGCAGTACTCCACGAGCCGCGTGATGTTGTCGGGCCGCTCGTAGAACCGCCGTCGGTACTCGAGCGCGCGAGGCCCGAATTGTCCCGCGCCCAGGAACGGCGAGGTCCCCACCATGACCCGGGGGAGCAGGGTCCTTCCCCCCGCGGGGGTCGGTAGCGCGGACCCTCCTCACCGGGCTCGGCCCGTGGTCCGTCGTCATCCCCCGGGGGTGGTGAGCGATGGGTGAGCGTGTTGAAGTGTGCTTCGATGAGGCGCTGCTGGACCACGCGGACGTGGACGAGGTGGTGCTCGACGTCGGGGAGGAGGCGCTGGCGGAGGCGCTGGCCCACCGGCACCGGCGGATGATCGTGTTCGAGGGGGACGAGCTGAAGGCGGCCGCGGCGGGCGCGGTGGCGGCCGGGGCCGCGGACGTGCTCTCGGAGGTGAGGGATCGGCCCGTGTCCGTGCTCTACGTGACGGACAGCCTGAAGGAGGGCACGTACGCGCGGGAGCGGTACGAGGAGTTTCGGGACGTGTTCGAGGGTTTCCTGGAGGAGGTGGGGGTCGACTACGAGCTCGAGGCGCTCACGTTCGGGCGCTCGAAGCGGGTGCTGGGCACGACCTGGGACATCCTGGTCATGGACCTGTCCTACGAGCTGGATCCGGACGCGATCGGTCGGCTGATCGAGACCGTGCGCGGCGGCGGGCTGGTCCTGCTCCTCACGCCCCCGTTCGAGCGGTGGCGGCGGATGTGGACGGCCTTCCACAAGAGCCTGGTCACGCCCCCGTACACCCTGGACCACGTGGGTAAGCGGTTCAACCGGCGGTTCATTCGGAAGCTGGAGGAGCACGACGGGATCTGGATCGTGAACACGGACGAGTGGGAGGCGCGGCCGGAGCCGAGGGAGGAGCCGGAGCTGGAGGTGGAGGTGAAGCGCCGGGAGGCCCCGGACGTGGAGCCACCGGAGCGCGCGATGCTGCCCGAGGAGGTCTACCGGATGTGCGCGACGGAGGATCAGTTCAAGGCGCTGACCCGGTTCGAGGAGCTGCTGCGGGCCCGGAGCAAGACGGCCCTCATTCTCACGGCCGACCGGGGCCGGGGCAAGTCCGCGCTCCTGGGGCTCGCCATCGCCGGGGCGGGGACGGTCTCGGAGGACGTGTACGACGTGGTGGTCACGGCCTCGGAGCCGGAGAACGTGGGGGTGCTCTTCGAGTTCCTACTGAAGGCGCTGGACCGGTTGGGGGTGGAGTACGAGTTCGAGGAGGACGAGGACGGGAACGTGGTCTACGTGGAGACGGACGAGTTCGTGGTCGAGTACGAGCGCCCGTCGGACGCGGCCGAGATCGAGTGCGACCTGATGGTCGTGGACGAGGCGGCCTCGATCCACGTGCCCATCCTGCACCGGATCCTGGACAACAACGACCTCGTGGTGTACTCGTCCACGATCCACGGGTACGAGGGCGCGGGACGGGGCTTCTCGGTCCGGTTCCTTCAGAGCGTGGAGCGGCGCGACGACGTGCGGCTGATCAAGTTCAAGATGCACGAGCCGATCCGGTACGACCCGGACGATCCCATCGAGCGCTGGCTGTTCGATACGCTGCTGCTCGACGCCGAGCCGGCCGAGCTGGACGAGGAGGACCTCGAGTGCGTGCGGCGCCAGCGGGTCCGGCTCGAGAAGCCGGACCTCCGGTTCTGGTTCGAGGACGAGGAGGGCGAGGAGGAGCTGCGCCAGTTCATCGGCATCTACGTGATGGCGCACTACCGGAACCGGCCCAGCGACGTGATGGTGCTGGCGGACGCGCCGCACCACGAGGCGTACGCGCTCAAGACGGAGACGGGGAAGATCGTCACGGCCCTGCAGGTGGCCCGGGAGGGGTCCATCCCGCGCGACGTGATCGTCAAGATGCGGAAGGGGTACCGGCCCCCCGGGAACGTGATCCCGGACCTCATGGTCCAGCACCACGACGCGCTCGAGTTCCCGCGGATGAAGGGGTACCGGATCGTCCGGATCGCGACCCACCCGGACGTGATGCGTCAGGGGCTGGGCTCGCGGGCGCTGGAGGAGCTAGCCAAGGTGTGCGAGGAGAAGGACTTCGACTGGATCGGCACGGGCTTCGGAGCGAACGAGGAGCTGACGCGGTTCTGGCTCAAGAACGACTTCGTGCCCGTGCACATCAGCCCGAACCGGAACCCGGTGAGCGGTGAGTACTCCGTGGCCGTGATCCGACCCATCTCGGACGAGGCGCGGGAGATCATCCAGCGGGCCAACTTCGAGTTCCGGCTCAAGCTGGTGGACTGGCTCGGGGAGACGCACCGCGACCTGGAGCCCGAGGTCGCCCGGCTCCTGCTGACCCCGATGTCACCGCACCGGTACCGGCCCGCGCTCACGGACGGCCAGCTCCGTCGGCTCAAGAAGTACGTGGACATGGTCCACACGTACGAGATCGCCGCCGACGCGATCCGGGAGCTCGTCAAGACCCACTTCCTGGACACGGAGGACCGGCTGGAGCTGTCCCGGGAGGAGGAACTCCTCCTCGTGACCAAGTGCCTCCAACGCTGGGAGTGGGAGAAAGTCGCGAACTTCCTGGACGAGGAGGTGCCCGACCTCATGCGCACGCTGCGCGACCTGATCGGCCTCCTGTACGAGGAGTACAAGGAGGAGCTGGGACGCCACTCCGCGCTGGAGGGTGTCGGCAAGGCCGTCGAGCGGCTCGCGGAGAAGGGGCACTCCGGCGAGGTCATCGTGCGGGTGGAGGAGGGCGAGCCCAAGGAGGTGGTGATCAGGCGGGAGGAGCGCTTCGAGCTCTGATGCGGAGCGTTTCCCTCCGCCCGGGCAGGGCGGCCCGGGGCTCGCGACCGAACGTCTCCGCCCACCCTTCCACGATCGCCACCCCTACCCCGCAGCACAGGGCCGCGTCCCGCGCGTGCTCGTCCGGGCACTCACCCCGCAGGGAAAGCCGCCGCTCGGCGGCCCGGGGGAACGTCTCGTAGACCCGCACGCCCCGGCGCCTCAACCGCTCGGCCAACCGCACGCCCCTCCGGAGCAGCCTCCTCATCCCCGGCAGCGTGAGCGGGAGGACGGGAGCGAACTCACGGAAGCGCTCGTCCCGGCGTCGGAAGGGGCCGTCTGATGGGGTGAGTGGGGCGTCGATCACGACCACCCGGGCCCGGGTGGCAAGCCGGAGGACGCGCTGGTCGTCCGCGGGCTCGGACCAGCACTCGATCGCCCCGCCCGACCATGTCGCGAACCCGGTGGGGTTGTCGGCCTTTGCCGCGAGGTCGATCCCGAGAACGCGCATCGAAGGACCCCGCGTCAACGGTGAGGCGGAAGGTCCGGGAGTGCCTGGAGCGGTCGGGGCATCCCCGGCCCGGCTCCCGCATCCTCGTGGCCATGTCCGGGGGTAAGGACAGCCTCGCCACGGCGTACGGGCTCTCGGCGCTGTCCGAGGAGTACGGTTGGGAGGTGGAGGGAGCCCACGTGGTGGTGCGGGTGGACGGGCGCGAGGTCGGGGCGTGGGACGTCGTTCGGGCCCAGGCCAGGAGGCTGGGGATCGAGGTCACGAGGCTGGAGCCGGAGAAGGACGTGATGAGGGCCCGGGAGGAGATGCGGGCGCGTAAGGTCTGCTACGCGTGCCGGACGCTGAGGAGGATCGAGCTGGGGAGGCTGGCGGAGGAGCGGGGGTTCGACTACATCGCGCTCGGGCACACGCTGGACGACGCGGCGGCCACGGTCCTCCTCTCGCTGCTCTCCGGGTACCGACGGATCAAGCTGCTGGGCTACGTGGGCTCGTGGCGGAGGGGCCCGCGCCTGCTCCGGCCGCTCGTTCGGTGCCCGGAGGAGGTGACGCGGGCCCTTCCCGAGCGGCTCGGGGTCAGGGTCGTGAGCACGGAGGAGGTCTGCCCGTTCGCCGGGGAGGGGTTGAGGGAGGAGGTGAGGCGGTTCCTGGACCGGGTGGAGAGGCGCATCCCGACCGTGAAGGGGAACGTTGTGGGCACCGCGTCCAGGACGCTTGAGGATCGGGGGCGATAACTTAATAAATGGGGGCTCGGCGCGGCCGGGCCGATAATCGGGTCACAGGCCGCCTAGGGGCCCTCGACGCCCGATGATAGAGGGCTTCGCGACCCTCACGTACCTGGGGATCGGAGGCCTCGTCGGGCTGATCTCCGGCCTCTTCGGCGTCGGCGGAGGGTTCCTGCTGGTACCGCTGCTCAACTCCGTCGGGATGCCCATGCACGTCGCGCTCGGAACGACGCTGCTCGCGGTGAGCTTCGGCGGCTTCACGGGCGCGTTCCGCCACTTCCAGCGGGGCAACGTTCACGTGAGCATGGCCCCGGTGTTCGGGATCAGCGCCGTCGCGGGGGCCCAGCTGGGCGGGTACCTGGCCTGTCAGGCCCCGGAGCACCTGCTGAAGCTCGTTCTGGGAGGAGCGTGCGCGGCGATGGCGCTGCGAGTGTTGACGGACGGTCGTAGGGAGAGAGACGGTGGCGAGATCCGGGACGATCCAACCACGGCCTCGCTGGCCGGGTTCAGCGTGGGCGCCTTCAGCGGGTTCACCGGGTCCGGTGGTGGCATGCTGTTCGTTCCGGTCATGTCCTCGTTCCTCAACTTCCCCACCATGCTGGCCGTGGGAACCTCCTCCGTGATCGTGCCCATCAGCGCGCTGGCCGGCGCCGCCCAGTACTGGTCCAAGGGGTACGTGAACCCGTGGGCCGCGGCGGCGATCGTGACCGGGATGCTACTATCCTCCTACGTTGGGGCCGAGCTGTCCAACCGGATGGGAGGAAGGAGGGTGAAGAGGGCGTTCTCGGTGGTGCTGGCGATCGTGGGGGCCAAGATGGTGCTCAGCGGCCTTAAGATGGTCTAGCGGTCTCGACGCTCTCCTTGATCCTCTCCTCCAGCTTCACGATCAGCACGTTCACGGGGCTGTGCCGGATGACGTTCTCCGCCACGCTGCCGATGACGGCGTGCTCCAGACCCGTTCGACCGTGAGACCCCATCACGATGAGGTTCACGTCCTCATCCTCCTCCGCCTCCCTCACGATCTCCTTCCACGGCACGCCGACGCGGATCTTCTTCTCGATCTCCACGTCCACACCCAGGTCCTCCGCGATGCGGTCGACCTCTTCCAGCGTCCTCTCCCCCTCCTTCTTCAGCTCCTCAACCACCTTCTCCCGTCGGGCGGCGAACCCGGCGACGAGGTCCACGGAGCGCTCATCCACCACGTAGAGCACCTTGACCGGGAACCCGTGATCGTGCGCGTCTAGCAGGGCCCACTTCAGGGCCGTCTCCGCCGGCTCCGACCCGTCGAAGGGCACTAGAATCTTCCTGCGCAACGGGATCCCCAGATCCTCAAAGCTCCTTGAATCATTAAAAAGATTCTGAAACGAGGGTGCCGCCGTTGATCGGGCCGACGGCCTCGACCGTGGTTGAAATGGTGGGAACGGGGCTCGCCGCGGGCTTCCTGGGCGGGCTCGTCGGCGTGGGCGGAGGGGTCCTGATCCTGCCGCTGCTGGTGTTCCTGCTGGGGTACCCGGTACCGAAGGCCATCGCCACGAACGTGTTCTCGGTCGTGTGGACGGTCACGTTCGGGGCGATGTCCCACGCCAGGATCGGCAACGTGGACCACGAGACGTCGGCCGTGGTCCTGGCCGCGGGCGCGATCGGGGCGTTGATAGGCTCCGCGATTTTCCCGCTGGTGATGCGGCACACCGGGGCGCTTCGAGCGGCCCTAGGGGCCGCGTTCCTGTTCGTCTCGATCCGGATGCTCTACGAGTGGTTGAGCAGGGTTCCGGACTCCGACGTCGACCGCGTCCCCGGGAGCGTCACCTCCAAGGTCCTCCTGGGGTTCGGTACGGGGGTGCTCACGGGCGTCCTCGGCCTGGGCGGGGGCTACGTCATGGTACCCTCGTTCGTCTACCTGATGGGGGCCCCGGTTCGGCTGGCCGTGGGCACGTCCATGATCGGCATGATCCCCATGGTGACGGTCTCCGCCTCGTACAAGATGGCTCAGGGCCTCACGGACGTCATGGGCGGCACGATCCTGGGCCTCGGGACCGCGGTCGGCGCTAGGTTCGGTGCCAGGGTCACCAGGGTGGTCAGGCCGTGGACGCTGAAGGGGATCTTCGGGGTCGTGTTCCTGTACGTGTCGCTGAGGTTCATCCTGAGCGGGATGGGGATCGTCGGCCTGGGGCGGGTTGACATCTTCAACTAACCTCGAAATATTAAAAAACTCTTGAAATCGCATGATCACCCTGGGGAGGTTGCGATGCCCGCGACGTTGACGGCGCTGAAGGTGGCTGAGCTGGTGGGTACGGGGTTCATCGCCGGGTACCTGGGTGGCATCATTGGGACCGGTGGTTGCGTGCTGATGCTGCCGATGCTCGTGTTCCTGATGAAGTACCCGGTGGCTCAGGCCATTGGTACGACCGTGCTCGCGGTGGTCTGGACGGCCACGTTCGGAGCGATTTCCCACGGGAAGCTGGGGAACATCGACTACGAGACGTCGGCCGTGGTCCTGGCCGCGGGCGCGATCGGGGCGCTGGCGGGCTCCGTGATCTTCGCCGCGATCATGGGGTACGCCAGGGTGCTGGAGTTGATCCTGGGCGCGGCCTTCCTGTACGCGGCGGTGCGGATGATCTACGAGGGGATCAAGCGGATCCCCGGGTCCGAGGCGGATCACATCCCGGGTAGCGCGAGCGCTAAGGCCGCGATCGGGTTCTTCATCGGCGTGCTCACCGGCATCCTGGGACTGGGAGGAGGATACGCGCTGGTGCCCTCGTTCATCTACCTGCTGGACGCGCCGGTGCACCTGGCCGTGGGCACGTCCATGATCAGCATGATCCCGATGGCGACGGTCTCCGCCTCGTACAAGATGGCCCAGGGCGTCACGGACGTCCTGGGCGGCACGATCCTGGGCCTCGGTACGATCGCCGGGGTGAAGTTGGGTGCCAAGACCACGGAGAAGATCGAGCCGTGGGGCATCAAGCTGATCTTCGGGGTCGTGTTCCTGTACGTGTCGCTGAAGTTCATCCTGATGGGGCTCGGGATCAAGCTGTTCTAGAGCGGGGACTCGAGGTCCTCCAGGCTGACGTCCAGCTCGATCCCGAGGGCGTCGGCCAGCGCCTTGCCGTGGTAGTACGAGGATACGTCCTTGGACTCGTACCTGCCAAGCCGGGGGGCCACGCAGTGGTGGCAGGCGGTCAGCACGAAGGTGTTCACGGCCTCCCGGCCCGCCTCCATCCCCTCCACCCGGTCGGCGGCGGCCCAGGTGGCCCCGCAGGGGGCGCCCCGGACGACCTCCACGGACTCGATGACGCCCGAGGAGACCTCGACCCGCACCTCGGGGCGGCCGAACCGCTCCAGGAGTCGGTCGACGGCGTCCACCCCGGTGTCGGGTAGC
The DNA here is from genome assembly GCF_053997775.1 of Methanopyrus sp. NCBI lineage: Archaea > Methanobacteriati > Methanobacteriota > Methanopyri > Methanopyrales > Methanopyraceae > Methanopyrus > Methanopyrus sp. The sequence continues at coordinate 84,978 of NZ_JBMXXF010000004.1, read as the reverse complement.
ATCGAGCACGGGGTGGGGTCGGCGAAGGCGACGGCGTCGTGACGGTCCCGGATCTGGCGGCGGAGGGCGGGCTCAGGCAGTAGGGCGTAGTAGATGGGGACATCGGTCCGCTCGGCGAGGGCCAGTTGGAGGTCGGGGTGCCTCAGGTAGCACACGACCAGGTCGAACCCGGCGATTTCGGCCGGGATCAGTCGTTCCGCGGATTCTTCGTCCAGGATCACGTTCTCCGGGGGCTCGTTCACCTCTAGGAACTCGGCCTCGTGCTCGGACCGGGCGTCGATGGTGCGGGCCGCGCGCCTCCCGTACTTGGATCCCAGCACGAGGATTCTCAACCTGAGGGCCCCGAACTCAGCCCGCGGTCTCCTCTTCATGCTTTCCGCTCGCCGTGTCCTCATCATCGCCGAGCTCTCGCTCCGCCTCCCGGAGCAGGTCCAAGACCCCGTAGTGGGCCGCGCCGATCACGAGCACGGCCCGATCCACATCGCTCCGGTGCAGGTACTCGATCGTGTTCTCCGCGATCACGCGGTTCCGCTCGTCGATCAGAACTTGGGTCACGTTGGGGAACCGGCGCCGCATCCACTCGATCATCTCGCGCACGGTCCGCTCGTCCGCGACGGAGTCGGACAGCAGTCGTTGGGTCTTGGACGGTCGGAGGACCGAGCGGAGGGCGTCGAGGAGCGTCACGACCTGGAACTTGAGTCGCTCGGTGAGCGGGGCCTTGACGCGTATCCGGTGCAGGATGCCGTCCACGTCCATGTCCACGGGTACGAGCTCGGCCCCCAACTCCTGCGCGGCCTCGATCGCCCCGAGCATGTCGTCCCCGAGCTCGCTCCCGACCACGCGGCTGACGAGTCGTTCCGCCAGGGAGAGGACGCCTCCGGCGAGCCGTCCGGGGCCTCGCTTCCGCTCGCCGGCGCCGTGGAGCTCGGCCAGGAGGGTTAGGAGTCGACCCTCGCACAGCTCCAGCAGTACCGCCTCGGGCTCGAGCTCCAGGACGGTGTCGCGGACGAGCCCGCGGTCCAGGCCCGCGTGCGCGGTGCGGAGCACGTGGAGCTCGGTGCCCAGGAGGCGGAAGGTGTCGAGGCGCGGTCGCAACTACCCGGGCACCACCATCCCGTCCTCGAAGACCGGTACGACGTCGAACTCGTCCACCCTCGCGCAGAAGTCCACGTCTCGATCCTTGCCGTGCAGCTCCAGCACGTGGCTCGTGCGGGAGCTGCGGAACACGTCCAGGGGTCGAAACGTTTTGGACAGTTCGATGAGGGTGCGGGTGCGCCGGTCGGCGGGCTCGCCCCGGGAGAGGCGGGCGATGTACCCGGCGGTGAACGCGTCCTCGATGGCCATCCTTCCCCGGTGACCCGCCTCCACGATGCACGTGTCGCGGTCCAGCTCGGCGGCGACGGCGCTGGCGTTGAGGAGGGCGCCGACGAGCACCCGCTCGCAGGCCTCGGCGGTGCGCAGGATCGCCTCGGTCCCGTTGGTCGTGACCATGTACACGGTCTCGCCCTCGATGCCCTCCGGGTTCCTCAGCAGCTCGGTGGGGGAGTTCCCGTAGTCGGCGATGTCGAGCTTTTTCCCGTGACGCTCACCGATCGTGGGGCCGTCCGCGTCCCGGAGCTCCCGTGGGCTGGTTAGGGGCACGATGGCCTCGGCGCCGAGGGCGAGGGCGGTGACGATCGTGGAGCTGGCCCGCAGCGCGTCCACGACGACGCCCACCGGGTACCCCTCGTCCGGGTCCATGGTCGCGAGAACCCGCACGGTGGGACCCCCGGGGGAGGGTTCCTTTGGTGGCCGTGGCCCTGCCCTGGAGCCTGTTCTCGGAGGAGCGGGATCCGAAGATCTACGCGTACCGGGTGGGACTGCTGGGGCGGGCCTTGGCGATCTATCGGGTGGAGGAGGTGTTACTTTACGGCGATGGCGTCGGACGGAGGCGCAACGCCGAGCGACTGAAGAAGCTTCTGGAGTACCTGGAGTGCCCGCAGTACCTGAGGAAGCGGGTGTTCCGGCTCGACCGGGACCTGCGGTACGCGGGCGTGATGCCGCCGCTGCGCGCCCCGCACCACAAGCGGCACCCGCCCAGGGAGGGGGAGGTGCGGGAGGGGTACGTGGTGCGAAGGTCGCGGGAGGGGTGCCTGGTGGACGTGGGGGCGGAGGAGCTGGCGGTCTCGCGCGAGCGGTTACGACCGAGGCGGAGGGTGACGGTGCGGGTCGTGTCGGAGGACCCGCTGATCGTCGAGCCCGCCGAGCCGGACGAGTACTGGGGGTTCCGCGTGCGGATCGTGGACTCGCTGGATCGGGTGCTGGAGCGGTTCGATCGGGGCGTCGTGATCGCCTCCCGGTACGGTGAGGACGTCAGGGAGGTGGAGTTCCGGGAGTCCCCCCGGTGCCTGGTGTTCGGGTCCAGTCGCGTGGGGGTGCTGGACGTCAAGCCCGACGTGAAGGAGAGGTTCCTTACGGTTAATTTCATACCCGATCAAGGTGTGGAGGTGGTGAGGACTGAGGAGGCCGTGCACGCGGCGTTGGCCGTGCTGAATTACCTGGACTTGCTGTAAGCCTCGGCCGGCTCTCCCACATCATGTTCGGGGTATCAGCCGGGGATTACCTCGTCATCGGCTGAGGTTTCGTCATCGACGCGGCTTCCTTACGACAACATATTTATTGATCTCCCGGTGGGTTGCTTAAAGGGAGGTTCAAAGAGGGGGATGAGGTGATGGTGGAGATGCCGGAAGAATTTGAAAGTGACATAGAGGAGGTCAAGCGGAGGCTTCGGGAGGGGAAGTTAACCAACTTGGGAGCGGCCCTGGCGGTCGTGCTGCTGGCGAGCCTTAAGGGTCAGTGGATCAACGTGGATGAGATCGTGAAGGTGCTGCGGGAGCTCGGGTACGATGTGAAAACGAACAGCATCAGGAGCGCCCTGTACAAGGTTCGGCAGGAGGGGCTGCTGAAGTCCAAGCGGCTGGGCCGGAAGACCGCGTACTTCATTCCGGTGGAGGAGGAAGAGGTGCTGGGAGCGATCCTGCGTCGGATCACCGGGGAGGAGATCAGGGAGAAGATCGTGGAGGAGCTGCTTAAGGAGATCCGGGAGTGAGCGCTCCGCCCTCCCCTCCGTATGGTTTCGATCCTCGAAACGATGGGGTGATCGAGCGTGAGCGGGTCGGGGAAGGAGGCGCGGGAGCGGAGGCTTCCCTTCGAGCGTGAGCGGGAGATGATAACCAAGGCGGAGGCCGAGACGGACCCACGGTACGGGTGCCCGCCGGAGGAGCGGCCGATGGAGGAGTACATCATGAAGGGGGTCATCAACCTCGACAAGCCCGCGGGTCCGACCTCCCACGAGGTGGTCGCGTGGGTGAAGGAGATCCTGGGGCTGTCCAAGGCGGGTCACGGGGGCACGCTGGACCCGAAGGTCACGGGCGTCCTTCCCGTCGCGCTGGAGAAGGCCACGAAGATCATCCAGACCCTACTACCCGCGGGCAAGGAGTACGTCTGCATCATGCACCTGCACGGGGACGTGGACGACGACGAGCTGGAGCGGGTGGTGAGGGAGTTCGAGGGGACGATCCTGCAGCGCCCGCCCCTCCGGTCCGCGGTCAAGCGCCGCGTGCGGCCGAAGAAGGTGTACTACATCGACATCATCGAGCGGGACGGTCGGGACGTGCTGCTACGGGTCGGCTGCCAGGCGGGCACCTACATCCGGAAGCTCTGCCACGACATCGGGGAGGCGCTGGGCGTCGGCGCGCACATGGCGGAGCTGCGCCGGACCAAGACGGGCCCGTTCTCGGAGGAGAACGCCGTCACGCTTCACGACCTGAAGGACGCCTACGAGTTCTGGCGGGAGGAGGGGTGGGAGGAACCGCTGAGGCACGTGATCCGGCCGATGGAGGAGGGGCTGAGCCACCTACCCCGGATCGAGATTCGGGACACGGCCGTGGACGCGATCTGCCACGGGGCCGACCTGGCGGCGCCCGGGATCGTCCGAGTGGAGAAGGGGATCCAGCCGGGCGACCTAGTGGCCATCTTCACGCTGAAGGGCGAGGCGGTGGCGCTGGGCGTGGCCAAGGCCTCCTGGAAGGAGATGCTGCACGCCGATCGGGGCATCATGGTGGACACGAAGCGGGTGCTGATGGAGCCGGGCACGTACCCGAAGGCTTGGGGCTAGAGGGAGCGGGCCAGCAGCACGGTGAGGTTAGGCACCTCCGCGTCCACCCCGCACCGCTCGACCCCCTCCCGTAGGTTGTACTCGCAGAACGGGCACACGGTGGTCAGGACGTCCGCCCCCACCTCCTCGACCATTCGCGCCTTCACGTCCGACATCAGTCGGGCCAGCTCCGGCAGGCCGGCGCGCACGCCCCCACCGGCCCCGCAGCACCGGTCCGGCTCGCGCATCTCCCGAAACTCGACCCCCTCGACCGACTTCAGCAGGCGCCGGGGCTCCCGGTGCACCCCCTGCCCCCGCTTGAGGTGGCACGGGTCGTGGTACGTGACCACGACTTCCTCCGGGTGCTCGAACCCCCGCTCGTGCGCCTTCAGCTCCACCAGCAGCTCCGTCACGTCCAGCACCTCCCACTCGAACCGCTCCCCCAGTAGCTCCGGGTAGTCGTTCTTCAGCGTGGCGCCGCACCCCGCGCACACCGTTACGATCACGTCCGGATCGACCCGCTGGAACGCCTCCAGGTTCCGGAAGGCCAGGCGCTCGGCCCGGTCCCGCTGCCCCGTTCGGAGCAGGGGCGAGCCGCAGCACACCTGGTCTTCCGGGATCACCAGGCGGAACCCCAGCTCCTCCGCCAGCCGGACGAGCGCCCTCCCGGTCTCGGGCAGCCGGTAGTCGACGAGGCATCCCGTGAAGAAGAGCGCCGTCACGTCCCCGGACCCGTGCTCGCCCGCGCACTCCTCGAGGAAGCACTCGTCCTCCCGCTCCACCGACCGACCGGTGCGAACGGCCCGCTCCCCCACCTCCCGGTGCGCCTCCAGCGGTCCGAGGCCTAACTCCCGCAGCCGCGCCCGCACCGCCTCCACGGCCTTCTTCGGGATGTCGATGTCCTTCGGGCAGACCTCCGCGCACCGGTGGCACGTCGTGCACGCGTACACGTCCACGCCCTCGAGTCGAGGCGTCCGATCCCACTTCTCCGACTCCTCCGCGAGCTTTCGCAGGACGGTGGGTCCGGGGTTCCGGGTCGAGCCCGCCCGGATCACCGGGCACTCCACGACGCAGCACAGGCACTCGATGCACGAGCGGAGCTCGTGCAGCCGCTCGGCCCGGTCCGGTTCCAGTCGTCGGAACCAGTCCAGGTGAGTCCGGGGCGCGAGCGGTCGGAGGCGCCCCGTCACCTCGCGCCAGTCCACGACGAGGTCCCGGATGACCGGAAGGTGCCGGAGCGGTTCGACGGTGACCTCCTCCCCCGGCTCGAGCCGGCGCTCGCAGGCCAGCCCCGCCTCCCCGTTAATCAGGACCGCGCAGGTCCCGCACTGAGCGTTCCTGCACGAGTACTGGAACTGCAGGTCCGGGGCCTCGTGCTCCTTGATCCACAGCAGCGCGTCCAGGAGCGTCATCCCCTCCCGGTACGGTACCTCGACCTCCAGCTCCCGGTCCGGGGTGCGGATGCGGACCAGCACGGTCTCCTCCTCGCCCATGCCCTCACCACCTCATTTTGGTCAGGTCCAGCTCGACGTCCTCCACCTCGCGGACGAAGGCGACCGCGATCTCGCGGCCGAGCTCCAGCGGGTCGCCCTCCCATCCGAGGTCCCGGAGGGAGGTCGCGGGCACGGGCACCCCTTCGGTGGTCACGTTGACGCCCAGGTGGGCCAGGGCGCCCGGTCCGGCCGGTCGGAAGACGGAGACCGTGAGCTTCCGACCGTCGTGGAGCAGGTCGTCCCCGTCCCGTTCCAGCCTGACGGACAGCCGCTCCTCCAGCACCTCGCGGGCCGTGACGACGAGGATCCGCTGAAGGAGGCCGGCCGCGAGGGGGTCGCACCGGGTGGGGTCGTCCAGGATCAGGTGCAGCACGTCCGCCCCTCGGATGGGCTCGTCCAGGTCCTCGGTGTCCACCGTGTGCTCCCGGCTCACGTCCATCGGGCCGCGGAAGACGAGGATCGCGCGCCCGCGCACCCCGTACCGCGCGTGGGCGTAGGCGCGGCGGAGCTGGGAGCCGTCGTACCTCATCCGCTCCCGCTCGAGGACGATCGTCCAGCCCCCGACGCGGCGCGTTTCAGCGCTCCCTCGAGCCTCAGGAGCCTGCGCTTCCATCGCGACCCCCACCTGAACCCTCCCAGTCCCCGGGACCCGACGACGCGGTGGCAGGGCACGAGCACGGGGGTCTCGTTCCGGGCGAGGGCCCGGCCGACGACGCGCGGGTGCGTGCCGACGCGCTCGGCCAGCTCCCCGTACGTTTTAACCTCGCCGTACCCCAGCCTTCTCACCTCGGAGAGCACGGCCCGGTGCACCGGCGCGTCCGGGAGCCGCACCGGGACGTCTCGGAGGTCCACCCGCTCGCCCCGGAAGTACCGTTCCAGGCGCTCCCTTAGGTTCAGGAAACCCTTTTCCGGTAGGTCGGGCGGCTCGGTTCCGGGTGGCTCGACCCGGAGCGCGCGCCGCCCGTCGTGCACCACGTACCCGCGCCCGTACGGGGTCTCGTAGGTTAGAACGTACCGGGGCGTGGTCATCGTGGTGGAGCCCCTGACCGAGGATGAGCTGGATTGGGAGGAGCTCGGGCTGCGGGTGGGTCTGGAGATCCATCGTCAGCTGGACACCCCTAGGAAGCTGTTCTGCGGGTGCGAGCCGGAGCTGGTGGAGGAGGTGCCGGAGGAGCCGAGGGTGCGGCGTAAGCTGCGGCCGGTTCAGAGCGAGCTGGGCGAGTTCGACCCGGCGGCGCTGGAGGAGTTCAAGCGGGACCGGACGTTCTACTACCTGGCGGACGGCTCGTTCTCCTGCCTGGTGGAGCTGGACGAGGAGCCGCCGCACGAGCCGTGCGAGGAGGCGCTGGACACGGCGATCAAGGTCACGCTGCTGCTGGGTGGGGAGGTGGTCGATGAGGTGCACGTGATGCGCAAGATGGTCATCGACGGCTCGAACACGACCGGGTTCCAGCGGACGATGCTGGTGGGGATCGGCGGGGAGGTGCCCACGTCCGAGGGGCCGGTGCGGATCAGCACGGTCTGCCTGGAGGAGGACGCGGCCCGGAAGGTGCGGGGCTGGGATCAGGAGCTGCGGGTGGAGTACTGCCTGGACCGGCTGGGCATCCCGCTGATCGAGGTGTCGACGGAGCCGGACATCCGGACGCCCGAGCAGGCGCGGGAGGCGGCGGAGAACGTCGGGGAGGCGATCAAGGCGGTGGGCGGGGTCAAGTCCGGGATCGGTACGGTGCGGCAGGACGTGAACGTGTCGATCGAGGGGGGCGCGGTGCAGGAGATCAAGGGCGTGCAGGACCTGAACCTGATCCCGAAGGTGGTGCGGTTCGAGGCGCTGCGGCAGGCCAACCTGCTGCGGCTGCGGGACGCGCTGCGGGAGCGGGGCGTGAAGGAGACGGACGTGGTGGAGTCCCGGCCGGTGGACGTGACCGAGGTGTTCGAGGGGACGGAGTCGGAGGTGGTCCGGCGCGAGCTCGAGCGGGACGGCGTCGTCTACGCGCTGAAGCTGCCCGGGTTCGACGGGCTGCTGGGTTTCGAGCTCTGCCCGGGCCGCCGGTTCGGGACGGAGCTGGCCGACTACGCGCGGCGGCGGGGCGTTTCGGGCCTGTTCCACTCGGACGAGCTGCCCGGGTACGGGATCTCGGAGCGGGAGGTGGAGGAGGTCGAGCGGCGGCTGAAGGTGGGGGACGGGGACGCGTTCGTGCTCATCGCGGGGCCGAAGGACCGGGTCAGGTCGGCGATGGAGGCGGTGAGGGATCGGGCGGTGATGGCGCTGGATGGGGTTCCGGCCGAGACGCGGCGGGCGCTGCAGGATGGGACGACGGAGTACATGCGGCCGCGGCCGGGCGCCGCGCGGATGTACCCGGAGACGGACATTCCACCGGTCGTGATCAGCCGGGAGCGGGTGGAGCGGCTGCGGCGGGAGCTGCCGGAGCGGCCGTGGGAGCGGCGTGAGAAGCTGCTGGAGGAGTACGGGTTGAACGAGGAGTTGGTGGAGCAGCTGTTCGAGCACGGTCGGGTGGAGGAGTTCGAGCGGTTGGTGGAGCGGACGGGCGCGGACCCGAAGGTGGTGGCCACGACCCTGGTGAACGTGCTACCGAGGCTGCGGAAGGACGGGTACCCGGTGGAGGAGCTGCGCGAGTCGCACCTGGAGGAGGTGCTGCGGCTGTACGCGGAGGGGAGGATCGCGAAGTCGGCGATCGAGGAGCTGCTGGGGGCGCTCGCGGCGGACCCGGACGCGGACGCGGAGGAGCTGGCGGAGGAGCTGGGCCTGATCGCGGCGTCGCGGGAGGAGATCGAGCGCGTGGTGCGGAAGGTGGTGGAGCGGCATCGGGAGGAGATCGAGGAGCGCGGGATGCGGGTGATGGGTAAGGTGATGGGGGAGGTGATGGAGGTGCTGCGCGGGCGCGCGGACGGGAAGTTGGTCAGCGAGATCGTGAGGGAGCACATCGAGAGGCTCTCGGGAGCGTGACCGCGTTGGACGTGGAGAAGCGGGTGGTGCGGCTGCTCAAGGAGTACATCTCCATCCCGAGCGTCAGCGGGGAGGAGCGGGAGCTGGCGGAGCGGTACGCCTCGGACCTGGAGCGGGCCGGGCTGGAGGTGCGGGTGGACGAGCTGGGGAACGTGATCGCCCGGCGCGGGGAGCCGTCGGTCTGCCTGACCTCGCACCTGGACACGGTCCCTCCGGACGGGATGGAGGATCCGTTCGAGCCGCGGGTGGAGGAGGGTCGGGTCTACGGTCGAGGGGCGTGCGACGCGAAGGCGAACCTCGCCGTGTACGCGGTCGTGGCGGAGCTGTGGAAGGGTCCCCTGGAGGTCATCGGGGTGGTGCGGGAGGAGACGGACTCGGCGGGCGTGCGGCGGGTGCTGAGGGAGGGGGAGATGGTCTCGGACCACGTGATCAACGGGGAGCCGACGGGGCTGCGTCCCGTAATCGGTCACAAGTCGCGGGCGGAGGTTCGGCTGCGGGTGCGGGGGAAGCCGAGGCACGCGAGCGAGGACCCGCGGGACAACCCGATCCTGCGGTTTTATCGCGCGCTGAGGCGGCTGAGGGAGCGCGCCCGGGGGCTGGAGGACGGGCTCGGTCGGCCCACCGTGGTGCCGACCCGGGTCGTGGCCGAGTCCGGGGCGACGAACGTGACGCCGGAGGAGCTGGAGGCCGTGCTGGACGTGCGGTTGAACACGCGGCTGTCCCCGGACGAGCTGCGGGAGCTGCTGGAGCGGGAGTGCGAGGAGGTGGAGGTGCGCTCCGGAGCGCCGCCGTTTCGACTTAGGGGGGACGAGGCGGTGGTCCGGGCGCTGGTGGGGGCGTTGAGGCGGCGCGGCCTGCCCGCGGAGCCGACCGTGTGGTCGGCCAGCACCGACGCCGGGTACATCCGTCACCTGGGCGGGAAGGACGTGGTCGTGTTCGGGCCAGGATCCATAAAATACGCTCACACCCCGGAGGAGCACGTGCCGATCCGGGAGCTGGTGACGGCCGTGCGCGTGCTGGAGGAGGTCGTGAACGAGCTGTCGCAAGGGTGTGCGTAACGTGTGCGGGATAGTCGGATACGTGGGTGAGCGGGACGCCGCCCCGATCATCGTGGAGTCGCTGGTGCGGTTGGAGTACCGGGGGTACGACTCGGCGGGCGTCGCGACCATCCACGAGGGTCGGCTCTACGTGGAGAAGGACGCGGGGAAGCTGACGGAGGGTGGCGAGCCCACGGACCTGCAGCGGCGGTTGAAGTCCCTGCCGGGTAAGATCGGGATCGGCCACACCCGGTGGGCCACGCACGGGGACCCGACGCGGGAGAACGCTCACCCGCACACGGACTGCCGCGACCGGATCGCGGTCGTGCACAACGGGATCATCGAGAACTTCAGCGAGCTGCGTCAGGAGCTCGAGGAGCGGGGTCACCGGTTCACCTCGGAGACGGACACGGAGGTCGTGCCTCACCTGATCGAGGAGTTCATGAGCGAGGGCAAGTCGTTCTTCGACGCGTTCGTCGAGGCGGTCAAGCGCCTGGAGGGATCGTACGCGATCGCCGCGATCTGCGTGGACGAGCCGGACGTGATCCTGGCCGCCCGGAAGGAGAGCCCGCTGGTCGTGGGGCTGGGCGAGGACGGGAACTTCCTGGCCTCGGACATCCCAGCGATCCTACCGGAGACGAACGAGGTGATCCCGGTGGACGACGGTGAGGTCGTGGTGGTGAAGCGGGATGAGGTGAAGATCCTGGACGCGGAGACGCTGCGGGACGTGACGGACGAGAAGGAGGTGCAGGTGGTCGAGGAGGATCCGCATCGGCTGGAGCGGCACGGGTACCCGCACTTCATGCTGAAGGAGATCCACGAGCAGCCGGAGGCGGTGCGCAACACGCTGACCATCGAGCGGGACCGGCTGGTGGAGATGGCCGAGGAGCTGGCCCGGGGCGAGTACCGGCGGCTGTACATCGTCGCGTGCGGTACCTCGTACCACGCGGGGCTGGGTGCCAAGTACGCGATGGAGATGCTGGCCCGGTTCCCGGTGGACGTGGTCATCGCCTCGGAGTTCCGGTACGTAACGCGGGAGCTCGTGGACGAGGAGACGCTGGTGCTGGCGATCTCGCAGTCCGGGGAGACGGCGGACACGCTCGCGGCCGTGCGGGAGGCGAACGAGCGGGGCGCGACGACGATCGCGCTCACGAACGTCGTCGGCAGCACCATCACCCGCGAGGTCGATCACGTGATGTACACGCACGCGGGCTTCGAGAAGGCGGTGGCGGCGACGAAGACGTACACGGCCCAGCTGGCGGCGATGTACACGTTGACCGTGGAGCTGGCCCGGCGGTTGGGCGAGCTGACGGACAAGGAGGCGGAGGAGTACCACGAGGAGCTGGGCCGGGTGCCGGAGATGCTGGAGCGGGTGCTGGAGTGGGAGCGGGAGCGGGAGGTCGCCGTGCTGGGTGGTCGGTACAAGGAGCGCCCGAACTGGTTCTTCATCGGGCGGGGCCCGGGCTACCCGACGGCGATGGAGGGCGCGCTGAAGCTGAAGGAGATCACGTACCAGCACGCGGAGGCGTACCCGGCGGGCGAGCTGAAGCACGGTCCGCTGGCGCTGATTGAGGAGGGGGTGCCGGTGGTCGCGGTGGCGCAGCGGGGCGGGGTGTACGAGAAGATGCTGGCCAACATCGAGGAGGTGAAGGCGCGGGGCGCGACGGTGATCACGGTGGCGGAGGAGGGTGACGAGAACGTGGAGGAGCACTCGGACCACGTGATCCGGGTGCCGAGGATCAGCGAGGTGTTCTCGCCGATCGTGTACACGGTGCCCCTGCAGCTGCTGGCGTACTACATGAGCGTGGCGCGGGGCATCGACCCGGATTACCCGCGGAACCTGGCGAAGAGCGTCACGGTGGAGTAGCTCACTCTCCCTCCTCCTCTTCCTCGATCCCGATCACCTTGAAGATGCGCTTGCGCACCGCCTCCTCCACCAGCTCCAGCACCTCGTCCTTCTGCACGTCCTTGAAGATGCCCAGCGGGATCTCGGCCGCGGCCGCCTTGGAGTGACCGCCCGCGGACCCGACGTCCCCGAACGCCTCCCGCATCACCTCGCCCAGGTTCAGGCGGATGTCGTCCGTGCGGGCGGAGATCTTGATCTTCCCGTTCACCACCCCGAAGACGATCACCGTGTGCACGCCCTCCAGGTTCAGCAGGTAGTCCGCGGCCTGAGGCAGCGCGTCCTCGTTCTTGACGAACCCGACGTTGGAGAACAGGTAGCTGCGGACCACGGTCCGGTTCCGGATGGCCTCACCCAGCACGTCCAGCGTCTCCGGGGAGATGTCGGGGGACTCGATCTTCGCCAGCACCTCGTGGTCGGCCCTCGGGTACAGGAAGGCGGCCGCCTTCAGGTCCTCCGGGGACACGTTGCGGGTGAAGTTCAGCGTGTCCGTGCGGATCCCGTAGAGCAGCGCCGTGGCGGTGCGGCGGTCCACGTCCTTACCCATCGTCTTCAGGTACTGGGTGAGGATGGTCGAGGTCGCGCCCACCTCGGGCCGGTGGTCCGTGAACTCGGCCAGTTCGAGCGCGTCGAGCGAAGACCCCTCGCTGACGCTCATCATGCTGCCGTTGGAGGATGAATCGTGGTGATCGATGACCGCGAGAATGCGGCCGTCCAGGTCATCCCCCAGCTCCTCCTCGAGCACCTTGGGCACGGTGGGCGTGTCGACGATGGCGAAACCGTCGTACTCGTCCAGGTCCGCCTCCGACGCGCGCATCATCTCGATGTCGAGCATGTTGACCAGGGCCTTGTTCTCCTGGTGCCCGATCTCGCCCCCGTACACGATGTCCACGTGCACGTCCTTCTCGGAGACGAGCTCCTGCAGGGCGACCGCGCTGGCGATGGAGTCCGGATCCGGGTTGTTATGGGGGACGATCGCGACGGAGTCCACGCGCTCGAACACGGCCAGCAGCTCCTGCGCCTTCTGCCGGTTCCGCACGTTGTCGATGTTGTAGAGGAGCTTCTCCACGAGGAGCTGGTTGGGGGAGAGCACCTCGTCGGCGCCCAGCTCGTTGAATTCCTCCACCCGGTCCTCATCAGCCACGCGGACGACGACGTAGGCGCCCTCGTTCAGCCTGCGGATTAGCTCGACGGCCCGCGCGTTCACGTCGTCGTCCGGGGTGAGCACGTAGACGGTGACGGCCTCCTCGACGCCCGCCTCCTCCAGCACCTCCCGATCCGTCACGTCCCCGATGACCACGTCGAATCCCTGCTCCTTCAGCACCTCCGCGCGGTTCTCGTCGCAGTCCACGATCACGACATCCTCGCCGCGGTCCCGGAGCGCGTCCGCGACCACGTGGCCGACGGAACCGGCTCCCAGAATCACGTGCAGGGGAATCGTCGATGCCCCCGCGCCGACGGTGGGCAACGCGTGCACCCTGGGCGGACGTCGCGGTCGTTCAAGCGTATATAACGATGTCCGACCGCTTCCCGAGATAGCTTGTCAGAAATAGTCGAAAAAACCGGGCGGGGAGGGCCGGAGGGAGCGCGGGCGGCGCTTACCGGCGCTTGGGCTTGCGGATACCCAGGAACCGGGCGCACTTGGGGCAGTAGTAAACCTTCCTGGAGAACGTGTGCACGTACCGGTCGTCCACGGCCTGCCGGACCACGGGGTCCGTGATCCGGAACCCCTGGGTGGCCGGGATGGCCTTGTGGCGGGGAACCTTGCCGCCACAGCACTCGCAGGTCACGAACGAGGGTTTACCGCGGGACTTAGACTGCTTCCAGCCATCCCGACCCTTCCGCCTCGGGTTGCGCGCCATTCGGCGCTCCCTCCCGGCTAACCCTCCCTGTCAAAGTATATATTCTTCCCGGTTGCGGAGAGCGGGATCCCGATCACGACGTCAGCGTCGATCAGCCCCAGCGCCCGGACGGCGACGCCGACGGTGTACATCAGCCGGTTGTCGACGACCAGGTCGTTGGCGATCTTGGCGGCCGAGCCCAGCGCGATCCCCAGGTCGATCAGTTTGAACCCGCAGAGCGGGCCGGCGAACTCCCGATCCACCTCCCTCTCCTCGAGCTCGTCGCAGTCCGAGCCGCACATCCCGCAGTGGAGGCCGCAGGGACCGCTAGACTTGACCCCGATCGCGACCAGGCACTCGGACTTTCGCAGGCACTCCGCGTCCCGGCGGAAGAAGTCGGCCCCTTTCTCCTCGGCGATCTCCTCCATCTTGTCCGCGATCTCGCGCAGCCGCTCCTTATCCTCGATGATCTCCACCACGATGTCGTCGATCCCGCGCGTCTTGGGGGCCGTCCGGGCGGCGACGGCCATCAGGCGGGCGACCTGGCGGACGCCCTCCGCCTCGGGCTTCACCGGGGGCCACCCCCGACCGTGGGCGGGCGTTCGGCGAGGAGCATGTCAACCAGGCTGTCGCACAGGACGGCGGCCATCCGGGCGTCCTTCTCGGCGGCGATGGGGGGCGCCGTCCCCTCGGGATCGTCCGTGATCGCGCAGATCATGCCGTCCTTGGTGCGGCACATCATGCCGGGGCGGGCCGGGATCCACCTCCGGTCGCGCGGGTCGTAGACGCGGTCCACGGGTCGCCCCTCGAACGCCTCGGCGGAGGTGAGCGGGAGCCGGAGGAGGGCCTTGTTGACCGCCTCGGTGCCGCGGCCCGGGAAGAACGCGTCCATCAGGGCCTTCCCGAGGGCCGTGAACGTGCCGGTGGCGAGATACTTTTTACCGCGCGCGCCCCGGGCCGTGCGAGCGTTGTAAATGCGGACGTGCACGCGGTACATGCCGGTGACGGGGCTGACCAGTCGCTCCACGATCTCCTCCACCCTCTCGCGCCCGGGCACCTCGACGTCGATTTTCAGCCCGGAGCCGGGGCGGACGGTGACGCGCGCGTGCGTGATGATTCCCTTCGTGACCGCCTCCCCCAGGGCCTTCCCGGTCACGCGCACCCTCCCCTTGGGGGCGCCCCGTTTGGACGAGGTTCGGGAGATCGTGAGGGCGGTGGAGCGGCACCATCGGTGGCTCCGCGAGTGCCTGCCCATGATCGCGAGTGAGAACGTCACCAGTCCCGCGGTCCGGGAGATGCTCGTCACGGACTTCGGCCACCGGTACGCGGAGGGGCGGCCCGGGGAGCGGCTGTACGAGGGATGCCGGTACATCGACGAGGTCGAGCTGAAGTGCGTGGAGCTGGCCAAAGACCTCTTCGGGGCGGAGCACGCGAACGTGCAGCCCGTGTCCGGGGTGGTCGCGAACCTGGCCGCGCTGGCGGCCCTGACCGAGCCGGGCGACGTGGTGATGGGGCTGCGGATCTCGCACGGGGGGCACATCAGTCACCACGAGATCAGCGCGCCGGGCGTGCGCGGGCTCCGGGTCGAGTTCCTGCCCTTCGACGAGGAGGACATGAACGTGGACGTGGACGCGGCGGTCCGTCGGATCGAGGAGGTGGAACCCCGGGTGGTCATCCTGGGGGCGAGCCTGTTCCTCTTCCCGCACCCGGTGGAGGAGATCGCCGAGGCGGTGGAGGCGGTCGGGGGGCGCGTGCTGTACGACGGTGCCCACGTGCTGGGGCTCATCGCGGGGGGCGAGTTCCAGGATCCGCTAAGGGAGGGCGCGCACGTGGTGACGGGGAGCACGCACAAGACCCTGCCGGGGCCCCAGGGTGGGATCATCCTCTGCGGGCGCGAGCTGGGGGACGCGATCGACGAGGCCGTGTTCCCGGGTCTGGTCAGCAACCATCACCTGCACCACGTGGCCGCGCTCGCGGTCGCGCTGGCCGAGTTCAAGCGGTATGGGAGGAGGTACGCCCGGGCCACGGTACGGAACGCCCGGGCGCTGGCCGAGTCCCTGCACGCCGAGGGGCTGGACGTGCTCTGCGAGCACCTGGGGTTCACGCGCTCGCACCAGGTGGCGGTGGACGTGAGCGAGCACGGGGGCGGGGCCGAGGTGGCGCGCCGGTTGGAGCGGGCGAACATCCTGTGCAACAAGAATCTGCTGCCGGGGGACGATGAGTCCGAGGCGGAGGATCCCAGCGGGATCCGGCTCGGGGTGCAGGAGCTGACGCGGCTGGGGATGGGTCCCTCGGAGATGGAATACGTGGCGGAGTTGATCGCGGACGTGGTGCTGGACCGGCGGGGCGTGGACGAGGTCCGGGAGGACGTGGCCGAGCTCCGTAGGGAGTTCCAGGAGGTGGAGTACGGGCTCGGGGACGGCGTGGGTGCGCACGAATGGCCCCGGTTCGCGGACTGGTCGTGATGGACTTCGACGGGACGCTGGTGGACGGTGAGACGATCGACGTGATGGCGGAGCTGGCGGGAGTGGGCCGGGAGGTGGAGGAGATCACGCGCCGCGCCATGGAGGGGGAGCTCGAGTTCGGGGAGGCGCTGAGGGAGCGGGTGCGGCTGCTCGCCGGCGCCCCCGCCTCGATCCTGGACGCGGCGACCGCGCGCCTGCGGCTGAACCCCGGGGTCCGAGAGTTCGTGGCCGCGGTCCGACGCGCGGGGGCGGCGGTCGCGGTCGTGAGCGGCGGGTTCACGGAGGTGGTGCGCCGGTTCGCCCGGGAGCTGGGGCTGGACGCGGTCGTTGCCAACGAGCTGGAGGTGAGGGACGGGGTCCTCACGGGCCGGGTGTACGGTCCGGTGATGAGCGGGGAGGCGAAGGGCCGGGTGCTGCTTCAGCTGTGCCGGAGGTTCGGCGTGCGCCCGGAGGACACGGTGGCGGTGGGCGACGGTGCCAACGACGCATCAATGTTAAATCGCGTCGGTCTCCCGCTGGGGTTCCGGCCGAAGGGAGCCATCCGGGATCTCGTTCGAGGGTCCCTGTCCGACTTCCGGGAGGCCATCCCGCTGGTACTGCGGTTTTGGGGCGTCCGCGGCTGATGGTCTTCGCGGAGGAGAAGCTCCAGGAGATCAAGCGGCTGGAAAAGCAGCTGGCGGACGTGCGGAAGGAGATCGACGATCTGGAGGAGGAGCGGGGGAGGCTGGAGCGGAAGGTTCGGAAGCTGGAGCGCGAGATCGAGCGGCTGGAGCGGGAGGCCGAGCGTTACCGGAGGAAGCGGGACGAGCTGAACGAGCGGGTGCGCGAGCTGCGGGAGCGGGCGGAGGAGCATCGTGAGCGGCGGGATGAGCTGAACGAGGAGGTGCAGGCGTACAAGAAGAAGCGGGACGAGCTGAACGAGCAGGCCAATCGGATCGCCCGGAAGGCCAAGGAGCACGTGGAGCGGGCGAAGGCCCTCCGGGCCAAGGTTAAGCGCCCTATCGGGGAGATCCGCCGCGAGATCGAGCGGCTGGAGCGGGAGATCGAGACGAAGCCCATCTCGCCGCGCCGGGAGGAGCGGATCGCGGAGCGGCTCGAGCGGCTCCGTGAGCAGCTGGAGTACTGGAAGCGGGCGGAGAGGCACTCCCGGGAGGCGGATCGGCTCTTCTCCCGGGCGGACGAGCTGCGGGAGCGGGCGAACAAGTACCATCAGCTGGTGGTTAAAACCGCGGAGAAGGCGAACAAGCACCACGACAAGATGCTGGAGTACTACGAGCGGGCGGACCGGATCCGGGAGAAGGCGGACGGATACCACCGGAAGTACGAGGAGCTCCGGTTCAAGGTGAGGAGGCTTCGGGACGAGGTTCGGGAGCTGCGGGCCCGGATGGAGGAGCTCGAGCAGAAGATCATGGAGAAGCGCGCGGAGGAGAAGGCGCTGGAGGTCCGGATCAAGGACCTGGAGAGGGCGGCCGTCGACCGGGAGAAGATCGAGGAGATCAAGGAGAAGCTGGAGCGTGGGGAGAAGGTCAGCTGGGAGGAGCTGCAGCTGCTGCAGCAGTACGGTGAGATGTAGCCCCCGAGGTGGGGTTCATGCGGGTCCCGCTCCTCGAGGTCATCCTGCACACGGACGGCTCCGTGACCCGCATCCTGCGCCGCTTCTTCAATCGAGTGGAGGTGCGGCCGCTCCGGACCAAGCGGGTGCACGTGCGCGGTCGGGAGGCCCGGTTGCTCGGCCTGCCGGACGGGGACGTGGCCTACCTGCGGCGCGTCCTGATCGAGCTCGACGGTCGCCCCGGGATCCTGGCCACCTCCTACGCCCGCCCCGACAACCTCCCCGGTGACATGCGGAGGCTGGTCCTGCAGTCCCGGAAGCCCCTAGGTGAGATGATCGAGGAGATGAGGTTGGAAACGCGGAGGGAGATCGTGCGGGTGGGCACGGTCCGGCTCTCGGGCGAGGAGAGGCGGCTCCTGGGCGTGGAGGCGGAGGAGGTCCCGTGGAGGGAGTACGTCGTGTACCACGACCGCACGCCTATGCTCCTAATTCGGGAGAAGTTCAACGTGCAGGTGTTCGGTCGGGATGGCGATGCAGAGGACGCTGGATGAGGTGCTGCAACGGCCCCGGGTCCGCGCCGAACGGGTGCTGATCGCCTCCGACGTGCACGTGGGGGACCGGTACCAGGGGCACGATCCGGAGCTTCTGGAGATGGCCCTGGAGCTGGCCCGGGATCAAGACCTCGTGGTGCTGGACGGGGACTTGGCGGACCCGAGGGCGCGCGAGCGTGAGGTGGAGGGGCTCGTGGAGTCGCTCCGGGACCTGTCCGAGGAGGCGAGGTTGGTGGTCGTGCCCGGGAACCACGACACGCTCCGGCTGGTGCGGCGGCTGCGGAGGTCCGGGATTCCGGTGATGATGAGGAAGTACGAGGAGCGCCGGGGCCGCGGGTGCCCGCCCGGGCACGAGGGGCCTTCGCTCGGGGGTCCGGAGTGGCTGGAGGTGGGGGAATGCCGGTTCCTGATCGCGCACGGGCACGAGCCGTGCGGTGAGCTGGGGTTGGAGCCGCAGCGGCCGGGAAACCCAGTCGCGGAGGCGTCTCCGATGCCTCGACGGGACCAGCTGCTGGATAACTATACGTGTCGTGAATACGAGATGCCGGACCGGTTGGAGGAGATCGCCCGGGCGAGCGGCGCGGACGTGGTGGTGGTCGGCCACACCCACTGCCGGTTCCTGGGGCGGTTCGGCGGGGTGCTGGTCGTCAACGTGGGCACCACGGCGTGCCCGGCCACGTGCGCCACGTGCCGGGATCCGCTCAACGTGGGCAACGTGTGCCTGCTCCGCCTCTCCGGATCCCGGATCCGGGCCAAGCTGTTCAACATGAGGGAGGGGAGGGTGGTGGCGCGTGAGCGTGTCCGTCCCCGTCGACGCGGAGACTAAGGTCGTGGGGCTCGTGGGCCACCCGGTGGAGCACTCCCTTTCCCCGCCCATGCACAACGCGGCGTTCCGGGAGCTGGGTCTGAACTACGTGTACGTGGCGTTCGACGTGCCGGAGCGGGAGCTGGAGACCGCGATCGTGGGCGCCCAGAGTCTGGGGATCGTCGGACTGAACGTGACCATCCCGCACAAGGAGCGGGCGCTCCGGGTCTGCGATACCGTGGATCGGGACGCGGAGCTGATCGGTGCGGTGAACACGCTGCGGTTCCGGGAGCGGAGGGTTGAGGGGTACAACACGGACGGTGAGGGGTTCCTACGGGCGTTGAGGGAGGCGGTGGACTTCGATCCCAAGGGCGTGAAGGCGGTGATCCTGGGCGCCGGCGGGGCGGCGCGGGCGGTCTCGTTCAAGCTGGCCCTTGAGGGCGCGGATGAGTTGGTGATCGCGAACCGGACGTACGAGCGCGGGGAGCGGCTGGCGAGGGAGCTGGAGGAGAGGACGGGCGTGAGGGCCCGGGCGGTGGAGCTCGACCGTGAGGTGCTGCGGGAGGAGCTTCGGGACGCGAGGCTGCTCGTGGACGCCACCCCGGTCGGCATGCACCCGAACGAGGACGAGCCCCCGTTGGTGACGGCCCGGGAGATGCACGAGGATCTCATCGTGAACGACCTGGTGTACAACCCGCCGAAGACGCGGCTGCTGGAGGAGGCGGAGCGGGCGGGGGCCACCCCGGTCGACGGGGTGGGGATGCTCGTGCACCAGGGCGCGCTGGCCTTCGAGCTCTGGACGGGCGAGGAGGCGCCGGTGGACGTCATGCGCGAGGCCGTGCTGGAACGCCTTTAGGGAAATCGTTGCGGATTTAAGCCCGGACGGTCGGGGTCGGCCGGGGATGCGCGGATGAAGATCAACGGGGTCGAGATCGAGGACACGTTCGCCGAGGCGTTCGAGGCGAAGATGGCCCGGGTGCTGATCACCGCCGCGACGCACCGCTGGGCCCGGATCGCGGCCCGGGAGACCGTCGGGTTCGGCACCTCCGTGATCATGTGCCCGGCGGAGGCGGGCGTTGACGTGGGGTTCGTGCGGCCCGAGGAGACGCCGGACGGGCGGCCCGGCGTGATCGTGATGATCGGGCACAACGACGCGGACGAGCTGAAGGAGCAGCTGCTGGACCGGATCGGCCAGTGCGTCATGACCGCCCCGACCGCGGCCGCCTTCGACGCGATGCCGGAGGACGAGCGGGAGGACGAGGACCGGGTCGGATACAAGCTGAGCTTCTTCGGGGACGGGCACCAGGAGGAGGACGAGGTGGGCGACCGCAAGGTCTGGCGCGTACCGATCGTGGAGGGCGAGTTCATCGTCGAGGACACGTTCGGGATCACGACGGGCGTCGCCGGCGGGAACTTCTACATCATGGCGGAGAGCCAGCCGGCCGGGCTGCAGGCGGCCGAGGCCGCCGTCGACGCGATCAAGCGCGTCGAGGGCGTGTACACCCCGTTCCCGGGCGGCGTCGTCGCGTCCGCGTCGAAGCCGGGGTCCAAGGAGTACGACTTCCTGCCCGCGTCCACGAACGACGCCTACTGCCCGACGGTGGAGGGCAACGAGCTGCCGGAGGGCGTCAAGTGCGTGTACGAGATCGTCATCAACGGGCTGAACGAGGAGGCCGTGAAGGAGGCGATGCGGGTGGGCATCGAGGCCGCCTGCCGGCAGCCGGGCGTCGTGAAGATCAGCGCCGGCAACTTCGGCGGCGAGCTGGGGCAGTACGAGCTGCACCTGCACGACCTGTTCTAGGGTCCGCGAGGGTGACACTCGTCACCGGTGAACCCTCGGCACGGGCCTTTTCTTCATCCCACCCAGTCCTTCGGCGGCTCCTCGGGCAGGTTCCCCACCCGGCGCTCGTCCAACGCGAGCTCCGCCGCCCCGGTCACGCGCACCCTCACCACCGGGACCTTAAGATCCCCCCGCGTCAGGTCGACCACGAGCACCCGACCCAATCCACCCTCGCGAACCCGCTCCACTAGTTCTTCGAGCAACCGACCCAACGAGCGCGCGCGCACCTCCCGATCCAGCTCGTCCAGCTCCACCGTCCCGGAGGCCCGGAACCAGTGCCGGTGGATCCGCTTCAACCGCTCCGGCGTCAGCTTCCCGCCCAGCGGGTCGACGCGCCGGACCCCCTCGAACCCCTCCCGGGCCATGAACACGCCCTGCGCCACCTCGAGCAGGGACCGCAGCGCCGCCATCCGCGGGTCCGGGCTGCATCCGAACCCCAGCACCATCTCCCGCACGGACGGGGACTCGACCACCGCCCCCACCGCGTACACCCCGGGCACCCGGGACGGGAGCAACCGCAGGTGCACCTCACCGCCCATTTCCTTGGCGATCAATCACCGGAGCCGTTCCAGGTCCCCGTGCACCCGGAGCCCCGGGGCGGGCCGTCGATGGTACTCGAACACGCTCCAGGCGTCCCGCTCCAGCACCTCCAGCAACCCCTGGACGACCGCCTCCTCCCGGGTGCGGCCCGCGGCCAGGCCGCTGGTGTGTGAGGGGAGCCCGTCCCCCGGCCAGGGATGAAGCGCCTCGTTCGCGGGCACGTGGACGGTCCCGCCCTCGGTCAGATCCCGGGCCGGCAGCCAGGCGCCCGGCTCCGTCGGGTACCAGGGCGGGACCCACGCGTCCCCCTCGGGGCGGCCGCGCTCGGGTTCGTGGTGCTCCGGCTCCGCGGAGGCCCGCTCCACGGACTCCATGATCCCGGAGACGGTGGACTGCTCCTCCGACGTGCCCTTCCCGGCGTGAGCCCGGGAGCCCCGGGTGTAGACCTTGATCGGGACCCCGCCGACCCGGCCCTCCGCCGCCTTCTCCAGCCCGAGCAGCGAGGGGATGGAGCGGTCCTTCAGCCATCGGAGCGTGTCGGCGGGGTCGGCGGTCCGGAACCCCTCGACCTCGTAGACTATTTCCCCCATCCCCCGACGTCCCCCGGGGATACCCATGACGGACCGGGTGATGGTGTACGAGTACGCGGTTGCGCGGGGCGAGCGCGACCTGGTGGGCGAGGGGAAGGCGATGCTCGAGGCGCTGCTGCTCTCGCTCCGCGAGTACGGGGTGGAGACGGTCGCGGTGGCCGAGGCGGGCGTGGGGGTGCGTTGGGCGGACGTGGTGGTGCGTCGGGAGTCGAGGGCGCTGGAGCTCGCGGACGCGGCGGTGGTGATCGCGCCGGAGACGGACGGGGTGCTGGCGGAGAAGGTGAGGGAGTTCGGTCGTCGGGTGCGGGTGTTGGGTCCCTCCCCGGAGGCCGTGGAGGTGGCCGGAGACAAGCTTCGAACGCTGGAGGCGTTGGAGGGTGCCTCGACGTTCCGGGTCCCGAGGCGTGGGGGCGACGTGACGGTGGGGAAGCCGGTGGACGGGGTGGGTTCCGAGGGGGTGCGGGTCGGCTCCGGGGAGCTGGAGGTGGAGTTCGTGCCCGGGTCGCACCACAGCCTGCTGTGCGTGACGGACGGGGAGTCGGTGGAGGTGGTGGGGATTAACGATCAGTTCGTGGCCCTGGCCGGTGGGGAGTTCGTGTACCTGGGTGGCCGCACCCCGAGTCGGTCCGGGAGGGTGCGTCGGGTGGCCCGGGACGTGGCGGAGGAGGTGGTGGAACGGATAAGCGGGCTGTCGGGCGTGTTCGGGGTGGACGTGGTGATGCGTGGGGACGTGCCCTACGTGATCGAGGTGAACCCGCGGCCGACGACCCCGGTGGTGGGGGCGGCCCTGGAGGGGCCGGAGCGGCTGGCGGAGGCGCTGCTGGAGGGCCCGTCGCCGGGCGTGTGGTCCTACTCGGGAGAGTACGTGTTCGTTCGGTCGGGGGCGGAGGCGCTGGTCCCGGAGGGGTTCCGTCGAGTGGAGCGGTTCGGCGACATCGAGGTGTATCGTCGGGGGTAGGCACCCTGCGCGTGCTCGGACTGGACGTGGGTGGGGCTCACACCGACGCGGCGCTGGTCCGAGTGCGGGATGGAGAGCTGGAGGTGGAGGAGACCAAGCGTGAGTACCTCCCGATGTGGAAGCGGTGGGGGAGGAGGCGTCTCCACAGGTTCGTGAAGCGGGTGGTGTCCAGGTGCCGTCCGGACCTGATCGGACTCACGATGTCGGGGGAGCTGGCGGACGTCTTTGAGACGCGCCGGGAGGGCGTGGAGTACATCGTTGACCTGGTGACGTCCAGCGCGCGGGTCCCGGTGCGGGTGGTCACGTCGTCCGGTGACGCGATCGAGCCGGAGGAGTGCCTGGACGCTTGGCGGGAGGTGGCGTCGGCCAACTGGCGGGCCACGGCCGAGCTGCTGTCTGAGCTGCATCAGGGGTCCTACCTGTTCTCGGACCTGGGTTCGACCACGCTCGACCTGATCCCGATCGTGGACGGGGAAGTGCGGGCTAAGGGCCGCACGGACCTGGAGCGGCTGCGGGCCGGGGAGCTGGTCTACCTGGGAGCGCTGCGAACGCCGATCGGGTTCCTGCTGAGGGAGGTGGAGATCGACGGTTCGGTCGTGCCGGTCTCCTACGAGTACTTCTCGATCATCGCGGACGCGCTGGTTCTGCTGGAGCTGATATCGGAGGACGAGTACACGCCGGAGACGCCCGACGGTCGAGGGAAGTCGCCGGAGGACTGCGCCCGCCGGCTGGCGAGGGTCGTCTGCTCGGACCTGGAGGAGCTGGGCTGGGACGGGGTGATGCAGGTGGCCCGCTCGGCCTACCGGGTGCTGATGGGTCGGCTGCTCAAGCACCTCAAGTTCAAGCTGAGGGAGTACGACCTGGACCGCGTCGTGGGGGCGGGCGCCGGGGAGTTCCTGCTGCGGTCCGCCTGCAACCGGCTGGGGGTGGAGTTCGAGTCCTTCGATGACGTGTTCGGGGCCGGGTCTGAGGTGGCCCCGGCCGTGGGGGCCGCCTACCTGGCCTATCGCCGCCGGGACTGAGTCCAGGCGGGGAGCTCCCTCCGCGCCAGCTTCAGGTACCGTCGGGCGTTGTCTCGGATCTCCTCGAGTCGGTCGTCGTCCACCTCCCCGATCTTCCGCGCCGGGACCCCGGCCCACACCTCGCGCGGGCCCACCTCGGTGCCCTCGGTGACGACGGCGCCGGCCCCGACGATGGACCCGCGCCGGACGACCGCGCCGTTCATTACGGTGGCGTTCATCCCGATGAGGCAGTCGTCCTCGACCCGGGCCCCGTGCACGACGGCTCCGTGACCGACGCTCACCCGGCGCCCGATCTCCACCGGGTGGCCCCGGGAGACGTGGATCACGGCGTTGTCCTGCACGTTGGATTCCTCCCCGATCGTGACGGGCTCGAGGTCGCCCCGGATGACCGCTCCCGGCCAGACGCTGACATCCCGTTCCAGGGTGACCCGGCCGAGGAGCGTGGCGGTCGGGTGCACGTAGGCGCGTCCCTGAAGCCTGACCTCGTCCAACCGGAGACCCCCCAAGGGTGCGTGCGCCTTGGAGCTGCCGGAGCACGTGCGGCGGTACCTGGAGTGGCGCGGGATAAAGGAGCTCTTCCCGCCGCAGCGGGAGGCGGTGGAGCGTGGGCTGTTCGAGGGTAAGAACTTGGTGGTCGCGGCGCCTACAGCCAGCGGAAAGACGCTCATCGCGGAGATGCGAGTGCTGCACGAGCTGGCCTCGCACGACGGGCGGCGGCGCGTGATTTACGTCGTCCCCTACCGGGCGTTGGCCCGGGAGAAGCGCCGGGACTTTGAGAGGGTCGCCCGGTTCTGCCGGGAGGAGCTGGGGGTGGACGTGAGCGTCGAGCTCCGGACCGGGGACGTGCGGGAGCCGATCCGGGAGCTGGAGCCGGGCGTGCTGATCACGACGGCCGAGAAGCTGGACGCGAGCCTGCGGTCGAGGCCGGGGCTGGTGGACGCCGTCGACCTGCTGGTGATGGACGAGGTGCACTTGGTCGGGGAGCCGGATCGGGGGCCCACGTACGAGGGCCTCATCGCCCTGGTGCGCACGTTCTCGGGCGCGTCCGTGCTGGCGCTCTCGGCCACTGTGGGTAACGCGCGCGAGCTCGGGCGGTGGCTGGGAGCCGAGGTGGTGGAGAGCGACTGGCGGCCGGTGGAGCTGAGGTACCGGGTGGAGGAGGTGACGCCGTCGGACGCGGATAACCGCGTGGACGAGGTGGTGGAGCGGTGCCTGAGGGAGGGAGGTCAGGCGCTCGTGTTCCTGTACTCTCGGCGGCGATCGATGACCGAGGCGCAGCGGCTGGCGTCCGTGGTTCGAGGGCACCTGTCCCGGCGGGAGGTGGAGGAGCTGCGGGAGCTGGCGGAGCAGGTGCGGGATGAGGGTGAGGGAGATGAGACGAGGGTGCTGGCGGAGACCGTGAGGAGCGGGGTGGCGTTCCACCACGCCGGGCTGGCCCCGGGGCAGCGGGAGCTCGTGGAGGATGCGTTCCGGGAGGGGCTGCTCAAGGTGGTGACGTGCACGCCGACGTTGGCGGCCGGGGTCAATCTACCCGCCCGGTACGTGCTGATCCGGGACTTCGGGGTCCGAGTCGGTGGTCAGCTGAAGCCCTCGAAGAACGAGTTCAAGCAGATGGCGGGTCGGGCGGGCCGTCCGGGGTACGACGAGGTCGGCTACGTGTACGTGTTCGTGAGCCCGAGGCTGCGGGAGCTGGCGGAGGAGTACGTGCGGTCCGAGGCGGAGCCGGTGCGGAGCCGGATCTGGTCGACGGGGCCGCAGCTCCGGCGCTTCATCCTGGGGCTCGTGGCGGCGGGGTTCTGCGAGGACCTCTCCGACGTGTTGGAGGTCTCGCTCAACACGTTCGTGGAGTCCGTGGAGTGGGAGCGTTCGGCGCCGGAGGAACTGGTGGTGGAGTCGGTGAGACTGCTGAGGGAGTGGGACTTCGTCCGGGAGCTCGGGGGGCGGCTGCGGGTGACGGAGGTGGGTCGGGCGGTGGCGGAGACGTACCTGAACCCGGACTCGGCCCGGTTCCTGCTGGAGGTGATGAGGGAGATGGGGACGGAGGAGTCCGTCGTGCTGCCGGCGATCACGCTGTCTCAGGACTTCACCCCGGCCCCGATCTCCTGGAAGGGGCGGGAGCAGGGCACGCTTGACGCGTTCCTGGGCGGGTCCTCGGAGGAGCTATCCGGTGAGGAGGTGGCGGAGCTGGCGGTGGAGTGGTTCGGGTACGACGACTGGGAGCTGGAGCGGAGGTTGGCGTGGGCGGAGGTGCTGCGGGACTGGGTCTCCGGGGTCTCGGAGCGGGTGATACTCCGGCGGTACGAGCTCTACCCGGGGGATCTCTATCGGGCCCGGGAGGACGCGGCGTGGATCGCGTGGGGGATGTCCAGGCTGGCGTCGGCGGCGGGGATTCGGTGGAGGTGCCCGATGCTCAGCCGTCGGATCGAGCTGGGGGTGCCGGAGGAGGTTCTGGAGCTGACGGAGGTGGACGGGGTGGGTAGGACCCTGGCGATGCGGCTCTACGAGGCGGGGTTCCGGTCCGTGGAGGATCTGGCGGAGGCGAGCCTCTCACGGCTCACCCGGGTGCGCGGGGTGGGGGAGCGGAGGGCGCGTCGGATCCGGGAGAGCGCGCGTCGGCTCATAGGAACCTGAACTCGTGGCCCCACTTCCTGCTAATCCTGCGCTCCCAGCGGGCCACCTCCACGGAGGTGATCGGGAACACGCTCTCGCCCTGCCGAGGCATCTCCAGTAGTTCCTGGGCCAGGTACCGGGAGATGGTTCGGACGCGGCCCCGGACGGTGATGCGGCGCTTAAGGGGGTCCACGTGGCTCCAGCGCAGGTCGAGCACGTCGATGTAGTCGGACAGCGTCTCGAAGCAGGTGATCACGAAGGGCTTGACGTATCGGTCCGGTTCGTCCTCGCTCAGGCGGTCCAGCAGCAGGAACAGCTCGATCAGCCTCAGGTCCAGCTCCACGGTGGTACGGCTGGTGCCGTTGATCTCGAACGGCAGGTCCGCGTTCCTCAGGATCTGCGCGAGGCTCTCGCTGCGGGACAGGAGCTCCGCCTCGACCTCGATCTCGGGGATGGCGTCCGAGACCGGCGCGTCGGGCGGTAGGCGTTCGGTGAGGTAACGGACGAGCTCCTGGAGCAGCTCCCTGCCGATGCGGTCCCGGGTGCGCACGTGGGTGATCGATTCGACCGTCCAGAGGGGCTCGGGGCTGAGATCTTCGACGCGGTCGTCCGAGAATCGGTTGGATAGCGCCTTCAGCCCCAGCAGGGCGGCGTAGGTCAGCGTGGAGGTGGGCTTGAGCACGAGGCGCTTCCGGGTCAGGTAGCGCACGTACCCGTTGACCAGGGGCGCGATCATGACCCTTCACCGAGGCCGAACTCGGAGTGGATCGCGTTGACAGCCTTGGCCTCGTCCTCCTCGGACACGACGAACGAGATGTTCACCTCGGAGGCCCCCTGAGAGATGGTGCGCACGTTCACCCCCTCCCGGGCCACGGCGCTGAACACGCGGGAGGCGACGCCGGGCGTGCCGCGCATGCCCTCCCCGACGACGGCCACGACGGAGACGTCCTCGTACGCCTTCACGCGGTCGACCAGGCGCTCCCCGACGAACTCGCGCTCGATGATGCGGGCGGCCTCCCTCACGTCCTCCTCGGACACGATGATGGAGATGTTGGACTCCGAGGCGGACTGGGAGATCATGATCACGTTGATCCCGGCCTCCCCGAGCTTCGTGAAGATGCGGCCGGCGACGCCGGGCCGCCCGATCATGGTCGTGCCGCGCACGTCGACCATGCCCACGTCGGAGGAGGAGGCCACCGCCTTAACGACCTCGTCCGTGGGCTGCGTCTCCGCGGTGATCAGCGTGCCCTCCGCGTCCGGGTTGAACGTGTTCTTGACGCGGATGGGGATCCCCTCGGCCCGGGCGGGGATCACGGTCTTGGGGTGCAGGACCTCCGCGCCGAAGCTGGCGAGCTCGAGGGCCTCGTCGTAGGACAGCCGGGGCACCGTGCGGGCGTCGGGCACCAGGCGCGGGTTTGCCGTCATGACCCCGTCCACGTCCGTCCAGATCTGGATCTCGTCGGCCTCCACCGCCGCGCCGAGGATGGCGGCCGAGTAGTCGGAGCCGCCCCGTCCCAGGGTCGTGATCTCCCCGTCCACGGTCTCACCGATGAAGCCAGTGACGACGGGGATTTTGCCGGAGCGGAGCATCGGGACCAGGGTGCGCTGCGCCTTCCGGCGGCAGGCGGGCAGGATGGGTTCCGCCTCGCCGAACCGCTCGTCCGTGATCACGCCCGCCTCGCCGGCCTCCAGGTGCTCGGCCTCCAACCCCCGGTCGCGGAGGGCGCCGGCCAGGATCGGGGCGGCGAGCCGCTCGCCGAAGGAGAGGACGAGGTCCGCGGAGCGCCGGGTGACCTCGCCGACGTAGCTGAGTCCCAAAAGGACTTTTTCCAGCTCGTCCAGCAGGGAGTCGACGTGACCGAGGACCTCGCGTCGGATTAGGTTCGAGGAGATGACCTCGTTGACCGTTTCCACGTGCCGACGCCGGATCCGACCCACGAAGTTCTTCACGTCTTCCTCCGTCCACCGGGGCACCAGGCGGGCGGCACGCTCGAGCTCGTCGGTGACCCCGGACATGGCGGAGGTGACGACGAGGACCTCGTGCTCGCGGTGCGCCTCCTCCACGATCTCGGCGACCCTCCTTATCGCCTCCGCCGAGCCGACCGAGGTGCCGCCGAACTTCATGACGATCCTCAAGCTGCTCCTCCCTCACCGCCCCGGGGTCGGGGGTACTCCCGTTGGGTGAAGAGGAGGGCAAGGTATGGGTTCCGGACGAGGAGGCTAGGAAGCTGGGCGCCGAGGTGAGCATGAAGGCGCTGGAGGCGCTCGCCGACGCGGGGCAGCCCGTTTACGACCTAAAAAGGCACCGGGGCCTGGAGCTGAGGGCGGTGGCCCGGGAGGTCGTGAGGGAGCTGGGGACCCTGGCCGGGCTCGAGTTCTCGCTGAAGGGCGTGGACCGTGTCCTCGACAAGATGATCAGCAAGGTGCCGCTGATCCGCACCGTCCTCTCCGAGGAGGAGCTGCCCGTAGAGGGGGAGGAGCGGTTCGTCTGCTTCCTGGCCGTCCACCCGGGGAACTACCGGAAGCTCAGCGAGCGGGCCGGGGTCATCGCGGCCACCGCCCGGGAGGAGCTGGACCTGGACCACACCCCGTTCGTCCTGGTCCGGAACGACCTGTGCCTGCGGAAGGACGAGTTCGGAGTGCTGGTCCTGCACGCGTCGGAGGTGGTGCAGGAGCGCCCGGGGTTCGACGTGGAGGTGCTCGTGAACGAGGACCTGAAGCCGACGATGATCAAGCTGGCCCGGTTCATCGCGAGCACGGTGGCCACGCGCACGGCGCACCTGAAGTTCCCGTACGTGATCGTGAAGGAGAGCCTGCTGGTGGACGAGGGGGAGTTCCGCGTACGGGTGAAGTTCGAGGAGGGAGGGGCCGGGTGATTGAGGCTCCCGCGGCTGGGACTCCTCCTCGTGAGGCTGTCCGCCGGGCTGAGGATCCGCGGTCGCGTGATCGCCTGCGGGACCCGGTACGACCCGCTCACGGAGGAGGAGGCGGAGATCGTGGACATCCTGAACGAGAACGCGCTCCTGCTGGCCTACTTCGAGAAGTATCCGATCCCCGCCCCTCAGATCATCTCCAACGAGCTGGGAGACCTGGCGCGGAGGCTGCGGGAGGAGGGGTTCGGGCTGTCCCGCGTGGAGCGGTTCAAGTACGATGACCCCGAGGTGGCCCTGGTCTCCAAGATGGTCCTGGACGAGACCCGGTACGTGTACTGCCGGGTCCCCGGCGGACGTCGGGAGCCGCTCGAGTCGCTGGCCCGGGAGTTCGGGTGTACCGTGGTGAGCTGGGAGGTGGACGGGGCCGTCGTCGAAGCCCCCTCCAAGTACCACGCCCTGAGGCTGGCCGTTTCCGTCCCGCTGGAGCTCGGCGGCAGCGCCGCGATCGGGCTCACCCAGGCGGCCGCGGTCGAACGGTACGCGAAGGCCGAGCGGCGGGCTGACGGTCCCTTCGCGGCGTTCTCCAAGGCCGGGGGGGAGTGGATCCTCCACGCGGGCGGGGAGATCGAGCTGCCGGAGCCGCAGGGAACGGAGACCGGGCCGGACCGCACCCTGTACCTGGACGTCGTGGAGTCCACGCGGCTGGTGGAGGAGATGGGGAGGCCGTACCTGGAGAGAGTGATGCGGGAGCTGATTGACCTCATCGCCGAGGAGGGGGGCGTCGTGCTGGACCACAAAGCGGGAGGCGACGACGTACTCGCCCAGTTCCCCACGAAGGGAAGGGCGCTGAGGGCCGCGATCCGGGCGATTGAGCGGGCGAGTCATCACGGGGTGAGGGTTAAAATAGGGGTTGGCGACTCCGGTGGGCGGGCGGCGGAGAACGCGGTCGAGGCGATGAATCGGATCGGGTACCGGGCCTCGTTCGTCGCCTTCCGGTTCGGCCCCTACCTGGCCGCGTACGTTGAGCCGCCTCGGTTCTCGATGATATTCTTCCGTCGGGTACCGTCGGAGCTGGGGAGAATGATCGGGGCCGTGATCGTCACCGCCTCGCTCGCGGCCCTGCATCCGTACCTGGGAATCCCCACCGTGCTCTACTTCCCGACCGCCGCGGCCCGCCGCAACCGGGACGAGCTGACGGCCGCCGCCCTTTGGGGCATCCTCTGGCTCATGGCCACCGTGATCGCCTTACTGGTGGGCGTGCACGTGCGGTACGCCTACCTGCCGGAGCCCCTGGTCAGGTTAACCGACGTGATAGCGGCCCAGGCCGTCTCCGCCGGGAAGTCCGCCCTCGGCTCCCTCATAAGGTGGCTAGGGGTAGGGATCCCGTGACCCTGATGGAGGAGTGCCGGCGCGGGGTGCCGGAGACCGTACGGCGCGTCGCCGAGGAGGAGGGAATCCGCCCGGAGAAGCTCGCCCGCCGGGTCGCGGAGGGCCGGGTGGTCGTGCCGGCCCACGCGGACCGTCGAGAGGAGGTTCGACCCGTCGGGATCGGTGAGGGACTGCGGGTCAAGGTGAACGCGAACGTGGGGACCTCACCGGAGGTCTGCGACCCGGACCTGGAGGTGGAGAAGGCGAGGGCCGCCGTCGAGCACGGTGCCGACACCGTCATGGACCTGAGCACGGGCGGCGACCTTGGGAAGATCCGGCGCCGCATCATGGAGGCCGTGGACGTGCCGGTGGGCACGGTGCCGGTGTACGAGGCGGCCGTGGAGGCCACGTCCCGGGGCCGGGCCGTGGTGGACATGGACGAGGACGACATGCTCCGGGCGGTCGAGCGGCACATGCGCGACGGGGTCGACTTCATGACGATCCACTGCGCGGTCACGTGGGACGCGCTGAACGACCTGCTCCGCCGAGGCCGGCTCCTGGGCGTGGTCTCCCGGGGCGGCGCGATCGTCGCCGCCTGGATGATCCATCACGAGGAGGAGAACCCGCTGTACGAGCACTTCGACTACATCCTGGAGCTGGCGCGCGAGCACGACGTGACCCTGTCCCTGGGGGACGCCATGCGCCCGGGCTCGGTCCTCGACGCGAACGATCCCGCCCAGCACCGGGAGCTCCTCGTGCAGGGCGAGCTGGTCGACCGGTGCCGGGAGCACGGAGTGCAGGCGATGGTCGAGGGACCTGGCCACGTGCCCCTGGACCAGATCCCGGCGGTGGTCAGGCTGCAGAAGCGGGTGTGCGACGGCGCCCCCTTCTACGTGCTCGGTCCCGTGCCCACGGACGTGGCCCCGGGCTACGATCACATCGCGGCCGCCATCGGCGGGGCGATCGCGGCCTACCACGGGGCGGACTTCCTGTGCTACGTGACGCCGGCCGAGCACCTGGCCCTGCCCGACGTGCGGGACGTGATCGAGGGCGTGATCGCCGCCCGGATCGCGGCGCACGCGGCCGACACGGCGCGGGGCCGGGAGTACGCGGTTAAGGAGAACGAGGAGATGGGCAGGGCCCGCTGGGAGCTGGACTGGGAGCGGCAGTTCGAGCTGGCGCTGGACCCGGAGCGGGCGCGGCGGTACCGGGAGGAGCGGCCCCCGCAGGCGCGCGAGCAGTGCTCCATGTGCGGAGAGTACTGCGCGATCAAGATCGTCAGGGAGGCGCTCGAGCGGCAGCGGGAGCGATCATGATCCTCGAGCTCGAGGAGCCGGAGAAGGTCCCGGAGCACCTCCGGATCACCGCCACCCGGACCATGGTCGCGGCCCGTCCCGAGGAGCCCGAGCCCACGCTGCGCCTCTTCCGGGCGTTCAACGAGGAGCGGGACGTGGTGCTGGAGGAGAAGCTGGACGGAACCAACGTCCGGGTCTACCTCGAGGGCGACCGCGTCGTCGCGCACACGCGAGGTTGGGTGGACGTGAACGCGTACCTGCGGAGGCTGGACCTCGAGCCCCCCTGGGAGGACCTGCGCGGCGAGTTCGAGGCGCTCACCATCCTGGAGGGGGAGCTCCTGCCCTACGACCTCTTCTCCCAGCGGTCCCCGCGCCTGCACGAGCTGGCCGGCCGGCTGGAGACCGAGGTCCTCTTCGAGGGAGAGCCCTCCGACGTGACGGCCCGGCTGGTCTACTACGAGGGTAAGCGGTACGAGTGCCGGCCCGAGCCCCTGTTCAGCCGGGCCTGCGAGCTGGATCCCGACCACGAGCTCGTGCAGCGCTTCCTGCGGGAGAACCAGCGCAAGCCGGACCCGGAGGCGGCGGTCCGGGAGGGGAAGCTGCGGGTGCGGGTCTGCTTCTACGAGGTGGACATGCTCGAAGGCGAGCGGTGGATCGACCGGCCCCGGACCGAGCAGCTGCGCGTCTGCGAGCGCCTCTCCACCGAGTCGCTCGAGTGGGAGGTGGTGCGCGACCCCGAGCCCAGGGACCTCGAGCGCTGGCTCGACCGGCTGGAGCGCCGGTGGCGCGAGGGGCTCTGCGTCAAGTCGATGGAGGAGTCCCCGGACCGGCTGCACGCCGTCAAGCTCCGATGCCCGTGGTTCGTGTACCGGGAGTTCGACGGGAGGCCCCCCGGCCGGGGCTCGCACAAGGTGGCCGGACGGTTGACGGCGCAGCTGGTGCAGACGAGGGTGTTGCACCGGAACCTCCGGGAGCTGGAGGGGGAGCGGAACGTGCTCGGTAGGAGGTGGAGGCGGCTGTCGGAGCGGGTGCGGCGCGCGTTGGACCTGCAGGAGCGGTTGCTGAGCCTCGGCGTTGACAGCCCCCGGATCTAGGGGTGGTGACCCGTGTGCGGGATCGTGTGCCTCGTGAACGGTCGCGGGGAGGACGTTGAGCGGGCCCTGAGGATCCTCCGGCACCGGGGACCGGACGGGCGCGGGTTCGCCGCGGTCCGGGACGGTGAGGTGGAGTTCCTCGAGGAGGCCCCGGAGGAGGGCGACGTGCTGCTGGGGCACGTGAGGCTGTGGGTGAGGGGCGAGGAGGGCGCGGTCCAGCCCATCACCGGCGAGGATCGGGCGGTGGCCGTGAACGGTGAGGTCTACAACTACCGGAGGTTCGCGGAGGACGCGCCCTCGGACTCGTGGGCGGTGTTCGAGCTGGTCCGGTCCGAGCGGGAGGCGGCCGCGGCCCTCCGGCTGCTGCGGGGAGAGTACGCGTTCGTGGCCGCGCTCGGGGACGGCACGGTGCTCGCCGCCAGGGACCCGATCGGCGTGCGGCCGCTCTACTTCTCGGTCCGAGGGGAGGGGCTCGCGCTAGCCTCGGAGCGTAAGGCGCTGTGGGCTCTGGGGTGGCGGGACGTCAGGCGCCTGCCCCCGGGCTCGCTGTTGACGTACCGGGAGGGGAGCCTCCGGGTTCGGAACGTGGTGGACGTGCCCCGGCCCAGGCCCGGGTCGCACGATCACGGGGATCTCCGGCGCGCGCTGGAGCGGTCGGTGCGGGAGCGGGTGCGGGAGACGGAGAGGGTGGGGATCGTGCTGTCCGGGGGCGTGGACAGCTCGACGGTCGCCCGGCTCGCGGCGGAGCACGTGGATGTCCGGTGCTACGCGGCGGGGTTCGAGGGTTCCGACGACGTGGAGTGCGCGGAGCGGGTGTGCGAGAAGATGGGGTGGGAGTTCCGCCGCATCGATCTGGAGGAGTCGTTCGAGGAGCTGATCGTCCGGACGGTCCTGGCGATCGAGTCGTACAACCCGATGAAGGTGGAGGTGGGGATCCCAATCCTGGCCTGCGCGGGGGCGATGTCCGGGGACGGGATCCGGGTGATGCTCTCCGGTCAGGGGGCGGACGAGCTGCTGGGCGGGTACCATCGGCATCTCCGCCACTACGGGCGGTGGGAGCGGTTCGCGCGGGAGCTGTGGCGGGACGTGGCCTCCATTCACGCGGTGAACCTGGAGCGGGACGATCAGGCGGGGATGCACCACTCCGTGGAGCTGCGGGTCCCGTTCCTGGATCTCGACGTGGTGCGGGTGGGGCTGGGTATCCACCCGCGGGAGAACGTGAGCGGGCCCGAGGACCGGCTGCGGAAGCGGGCGCTGCGCCGGGTGGCTCGGGACCTGGGGCTCCCGGACTTCGTGGTGGAGCGGCGGAAGCGCGCGACCCAGTACGGGTCGTTGACCTCGAAGATGCTGGACCGGTTCGTGCGGGGGCTGGGGATCAAGCGGGCCGTGGCGAAGCGGTTGGGGTATCGGAGTCACAAGGAGTTGTTTCTGCGCGTGGTGGGCCGGCACCTGGGGTTCCCGTGGGAGGCGCCCGGGGTGCGGGAGATCGAGCGTGAGTGCTCCCGGCTGGGCGTGTCGTGCGAGCTGGAGGACTTCCTGGAGGAGCGCGTGCGGCCGCTCAGCATTCCTCGAGCGAGCGGGTGAAGAGCCGGCGCGGGTCGAGCCCGACCCGTAGAGCCGTCTCGTAGTCCACCGCGTAGGAGCGCTCGCGCCGCTCCAGGTCCTCCGGGCGCAGCAGGATCGCGTTCAGCGCGAACCCGGTCCGGCGGTGGGCCGGGTTCCACGCGAGCAGGGGTTCGGCCCGGAACCGCTCGGCGAACGCGACCAGCCCCTCCACCTCCTCCCGCCGCACGTACAGCCGGTCCTCGCGCCGGACCTTGCACTCGATCGCCAGGTGGCCCCGCGCGGGCGCGTACGCCACCACGTCCACCGGACCGCCGGAGCCGGCCACGCGGACGGCCTCGCCGCCGTGCCGGCGCACGTACTCGACGAGCCGCCGCTCGAAGTCGGCCCCCTTGCGGTAGGACACGGGTCACCCCTCCACCAGGTCGTCCGGTACCAGGGGATCGTCCAGCGCGTCGCTCACGCGCCGGAGCACCTGTCTGACGATGAGCTCGGCGATCTCCTCCTTTTCCATCCCCTCGGCGTCCAGCCAGCGGATTTTAACGTTGAACTCGCGCTCGGCGCGCCGGGAGGCCCGGCGGTACTCGCGCCGGACCCGCCGGAGGAACTCGGGGTCGAACGCCTCGTCCCGGACGAGGGGCTCCCGGTCGATCACGTAGATCACGTCCGGCTTGGGGACGGGGCGCTGGAGCTCCAGGAGCCAGGAGAGGTCGGCGCCGAGGGCGGACTGGTAGGCGAGGGTGCTGAGGAAGGTGCGGTCGGAGAGGACGACGTCCGCCTCGTCGAAGTCGACGCGCTTCAGCGTGAGCAGGCGGTCCAGGGTGAAGGCTAGGGCCTGGGCGTGCGGGTCGTCCCACTTGAGGGCCTTCCGACCGATCCTCGTGCCGGGCTCCCGCACGACGGTCACCTCGAGGCCGTGGAGCTCGAGGAGCTCGGAGGCCAGGTTCACGACGGAGGACTTGCCGACGCCGTCCACTCCCTCGACGCCGACGTACACCGATCATCCCCGGGGGACCGGGCCGCGAAAACTTAATGTATTGGATGGGGGCGGGGCTCCCCTGGAGGGCAGCGGGGCGGGGTAGCCAGGTCCATCCCGCCGGGCTCATAACCCGGAGGTCCCGGGTTCAAATCCCGGCCCCGCTACCAGGCCGGAATCGTTACGGGATCCATAACAATACCCGGTCGGAGGAGGGGCTCAGGCGGAGGCCGGGGCGGGCGTCGTCAGCCACTCGACCAGCGTCTCCATCAGGTAGATGGCCGCCGTCAGGACGGAGCCGACGAACAGGTCCTCGGGCGGTACGCGGACCTTCACCAGCCGGTAGAGGGCGTCCGAGATCCGCTCGAAGACCTCCCGAACCTCCTCGGTCAGTCCCTGGAACGCCTGCTTCTTGACCTGCTCCGGGAGCGCCACGGTGATGGCCGTGGACACCAACGCCGCCACGATCGACTTCTCCAGGAAGTTGGTGGTCAGCTGCTGGGTGAAGGTGGGCCGCTCCTCCTGGTGCAGCTCCCGGCCGGCCGCCCAGACGATCGCCTTCGCCAGCAGCGCGTGGGCCCCGGCCCGGTTCGTCAGCTCCGGGTGGGGTCCGAAGAGCACGAACCGCCCGCGGGGGACCCACCGATCCCCCTCGCGCACGAAGTACTGACCCGCCACGATCGCCCAGCCCCGGCAAGTGTCCAGGTACTCCCCGACCGGCCAGAGCTTGATCATCACGTCCTTGCCCTCAATGCTCGCGTACTTCACCCAGCATCGCTGGCTCTGGTCGTACTGCAGGCCGTCCTCCGGACCGAACCCGGGCCCGTTCCAGTACTTGTACGTGAACACGTTGTTCCACGTCCAGCCCGGGGTCAGCGGGTTATCCGGAAGGATGAGCACGCGGCAGATCCGGTTGGGTCCGTTCATCCCGTCCACGACGGTGACGCCGTCCTGCAGCAGGTCCTGGTGACCTGGGGAACCGGAGTCGTACTCCACGTCGCCGGCGTGCAGGTAGGCGCCCGCGCAGACGCCCACGTACCCGATCCCCAGGTCGATTTGCGCGCGGTAGAGCGCGCTGACCCAGTCGAAGTGCCAGTACCGCTCCGGGTGCCAGCCGCCGGGCACGTAGATCACGTCGATCCTGGCGCCGGTGAGCGGGTCCACGCCGGTCTCCAGCACGGTTCGCCAGCGGTCCTCCCGGGTCGTGTAGTGCCACACGATCGTGTCCTGGGGCCCGGTGGCCCGGTAGGCGTTCCACCAGTCCACGATCTCCTTCGTTCGGGCCACGCAGGTGTCGTCCGCGCCCCCGCCGGCCCAGGTGAGCATGTGGATCTCGGCGGAGGCCGGCGGGATGAGCGCGAAGAGGGCGAGTAGGAGGGTCGCGAGCACCCGACTCACCCCCGGGTCACCCCCGGGGGGCGCGGCCGGGGAGGGGTCGCTTTTATCGTTGGTAGGCACGCGGTTCACGGCCCCCGCGATGTGGATGGGATCTCCGGTGGGGATCGGGGAGGCTCCCGCGCCGATGACCGGACCGGCGGGAGCCGAACCCCCCTACTCCAGTACCTTGATGTTCTCAACCACCTGGGGGTACAGCGTGACCTCGAAGTCGTCCTCCTCGCGCCGGATCACGAGGTTACCCCGGTTGTCGATCCGCTCCACCCGGCCCCGGATCTTCCGACGCCGGTACCCCTCGGGCGAGCGGTAGCGGATCACCGCGACCACCTTCTTGCCCACGAGCTCCTCGTCCCACTCCGGTCGCGGGAGGTCCAGGAGCTCGACGGACTCGACGCCGAAGTCCCGGTACGAGAGGATCCGCTTGATCTCCTTCCCGCACTCCGGGCACTTCAGCACCTCCACGCCGTCCTCCCGCAGCTCCGGGTTCATCTCGGTCCCGCACTCCGGACACTTCAATCCGGCTCCCCCCGGGCCCGCTCGTGCTCCCTCGCGAGGCGCTCGGCGGGCCCCGTAACCTCGTACCAGAGCACGACGTCCCGACCGAGCCGCTCCACGCGCTTGAGCTTTAGCCCCACGCCCTCCCCGATCGTGGGGAACCCCTCGCCGCCCACCGGCGTGGGCGCCTCCTCCCCGCCGACCAGCACGGGGGCCACCGCGACGCGGAACTCGTCGATCAGCCCGTGCCTGAGGAAGCTCCAGGCGAGCGTGGGCCCGCCCTCCAGCAGCAGCGACCGGACCCCGCGCTCGTACAGCACCCTCAGCCCCTCCCGCACGTCCGCGAACCCGCCCTCCCAGCCGACCTCCTCCACCTCCACCCCGCGCCGCTCGAGCTCCCGGCGGCGCCCCGGGTCCGCCTCGGCGCAGAGGACGAGGGTGGGGATCTCGCGCGCGGTCCGCACGAGCCGGCAGTCCGTCGGGATCCCGGTGCAGTCGGAGGTGAAGACGACGCGGAGCGGGTCCTCCCCCTCGACCAGGCGCACGTTAAGCATCGGGTCGTCCCGGCGCACGGTGTTCGCTCCCACCGCGACCGCGTCGTGCTCGGCCCGGAGCCGATGCACCTCCCTCAGATCCTCCTCCCCGGAGATGCGCGCGTCCCCCGACACGCTCGCCACCTTGCCGTCGGCGGTCATCCCCACGTTGTACAGCACGCGGGGGCGCTTCAGCGTACCGACCCCCTACCCGCGATCGACGAGGTACCCTTCGATCCAGAGGGCGTCGGCGGCCCCCTTCAGGAGGGCGCGCACGGCGTCCTCGGGCGAGCGGACGATCGGCTCCCCGTGGAGGTTGAAGCTGGTGTTCAAAACGCCCCCCACCCCGGTCCTCCCCTCGAACTCCTCCAGGATCTCCCGGTAGAAGGGCAGCTCGTCGCCCAGCGTCTGGGGGCGGGTCGTCCCGTCCACGTGCACGACCGCGGGCGCCTCGCGCCGCAGCCGCTCGGTCGCCCGGAAGGCGAGGGTCATGAAGGGGGAACGGCACGGCCGGCGCAGGTAGTCCCGCGCCCGCTCCTCCAGGATGGTTGGGGCGAAGGGCTGGTACCGCTCCCGGCCCAGCGCGCGGTTCAGCCGGTCCACGATCGCCCGGTCCCTCGGGTCCGCCAGGATGCTCCGGGCCCCGAGCGCCCGGGGTCCGTACTCCATCCTCCCGTGGAAGACGGCGACGGTCCGTCCCTCCAGCAGCCGGTCCACGAGGGGCTCCGGGTCCCGGCCCACCCGCTCGGCCCGGTCAAGCAGCCCGTGACGCTCGAGCGCCCGTTCCACGGCCCTCCGACCGTACTCGGGGCCCAGGTACACGTGCTCCAGCCGCCGCGGCCTCGGGGTGCGGCCCCGGGCCAGCTCCTCCTGCGCCCAGGCCCAGAGGGCGGCCCCGACGGCCAGCCCGCCGTCCCCCATGTTCGGATGGACGAAGAGGTCGAGGTCGAGCCCCTCGCGGAGGCGCATGTTGGCGACGACGTTCGCGGCGACGCCCCCCGCGTAAGCGACCCGGCGCTCCCCATACTCCTCGACGTAGTGGGAGAAGTACCGGAGGAGGAGGCGCTCGAGGGCCCGCTGCGCGGTGGCCGCGAGGCGCTCGCGGTCGAGCTCGGCCAGCGGTGAGCGCTTGAGCCGACGCACGGCCTCGCCGGAGATGGCCCCCAGGAGGTTCTTGATCCGTCCCTCCTCGACGGTGATCACCTCGCTCTCGATCCACTCCAGGGTGCGGCGGTCGGGCTCGGCGTACGCGGCCAGGCACATGACCTTGCCCTCGTCCTTCATGGGCTCGAGGCCCAGGAGCTCGGTCACGTTCGCGTAAAAGTCCCCCAGGGAGTCGTAGTAGGACTCCGTGGCCACGCGGTGCATGCGTCCCCGCTCGCACGCCAAGACGGTCGCGGAGAGCCCGTCCCCCGCCGCGTCCACGGTGATCGTGAGGCAGCGGTTGAAGCCGGAGGTGTAGTAGGCCGAGGCGGCGTGGGCCGCGTGGTGCTCGACGAGGTAGAGCGGGGCCTCGAGCTCCTCGGACAGCGCGCGCAGGCGGTCCAGGTCGCGCTTGCGTCGGTAGAGGCCGGCCACCGCGATCGCGTCCGGGTCCTCGGCCCGCCCGAGGACGAACTTTAGGGAATGCTCGGGGAACCCTCGATGGAGTTTTTTACGCGAGAACCGTTCCTCGTTGGCGGCGGCCACGATCCGGCCGTCCCGGACGAGCGCCGCCCCGGCGTCGTGTCCGTGGTGAATCCCGACGACCTCCATGGGGGGAGCCCCGTTGGCGGAGGTTCAGCGCCGGTACGTTAGGTTTCAGCAGCTCGTGGGGATGGAGGTGTACACGGAGGATGGAAACCGGGTCGGCACGGTTCGGGACGTCACGTTCGACCCGGAGACGGGGGACCTGAGGAGGCTGATCGTGGTGGTCACGGAGGAGTCGGGGGGTGGGCTGATTCCACTGCCGGGGGTGGAGGAGAAGCGGGTGGAAAACATCGACGCGGGCGCCGTGAAGGCGGTGGGTGACATCGTGATCGTGGAGCGACCCGGGCGCTCGAGGGAGCGGGAGACGACGGAGGTGGAGGAGGTCGAGGAGTAGTTGCCGGTCGTGTTCATCGAGCACGCGGACCGGTGGTCCCCGTGGCTGGACCTGGAGTACACGGAGTCCTACCGGGTGGCCCGGCGGTACGGGTGGGAGCTCACGGTCACGGGCGCCGACCCGGAGGTCCTGGTCAAGTCCCGGTACCCGGCCCTCCCGTACTCGGGCTCGGACCTGCCGCTGCGGGGTGACCGGGTGATCGTGCTGGACCCGGACGCGGAGGAGCCGCTGACCCCGGACGAGGAGCCGGACGTGCTGGTGGTGGGCGGGATCCTGGGGGACCACCCGCGCCGGCGCCGGACCCGGAGGCTCATCACGCCGCGGTTCCGGGGGGCGGAGGCGCGGCACCTGGGCGAGTACCACTTCAGCATCGACGGCGCGGTTCGGGTCGCGCTGATGGTGCTGGAGGAGGGCGTGAGGGTGGAGGAGATCGAGGTGGTGGAGCGGCCGGAGGTGGAGCTGGGGCCCGGGCACTCGGTGCGGCTTCACTGCGATTACCCGGCGGAGGAGGGGCGCCCCCTCCTGCCGCCCGGTCTGGTGGAGTACCTGAGGGAGGGGATCGTGGAGTATGAGGAGGCTGAGCTTAGGGCTCGTGGGC
Organism: Methanopyrus sp.; assembly: GCF_053997775.1. Taxonomy (NCBI): domain Archaea; kingdom Methanobacteriati; phylum Methanobacteriota; class Methanopyri; order Methanopyrales; family Methanopyraceae; genus Methanopyrus; species Methanopyrus sp. The sequence continues at coordinate 44,398 of NZ_JBMXXF010000004.1, read as the reverse complement.
GTGGGCGGGATCGGGTCGACGATCCTGACTGAGGCCGCGGAGGGGCGGTTGCGGGGTCGCGTGGTGCCGGTGGCCGTGTGCGATCGGAATCGGGAGCGATTGGCGTGGGCGCGACGGCTCTTCCCGGACTGCGAGGTCACGACGAGGTTGGAGGAGGCGTTGGAGTGGGACTGCGACGTGCTCGTGGAGGCGGCCTCCGTGGAGGCGGCGGCGGAGCTGCTGCCGGGGGCGCTGGAGCGAACGGACGTGATCGTCCTCAGCGTGGGCGCCCTGGTGCTGGAGGAGGGACTGCTCGAGGAGTGCCTGGAGACGTGCGAGCGGTCGGGTCATCGTCTGTTCGTCCCCTCCGGGGCGGTGGGCGGGTTGGACGTGCTCCGGGCGGTGGACGGCCGGGTAGAGGAGGTGGTGCTGACCACGGTCAAGCCCCCGGAGTCACTGGACCGGGAGGTTGAGGACCGGGAGGTGGTGTTCGAGGGGTCCGTTCGGGAGGCCGTGCGTCGGTTCCCGAGGAACGTGAACGTGGCGGCCGCCGTCGCCCTGGCGGTGGGGGATCCGTCGCGGGTGCGGGTGCGGATCGTGTGCGATCCCGACGCGGACCGGAACACGCACGTCGTTGAGGTCCGCTCGGAGCTGGGTGAGTACCGGTTCGAGCTGCGGAACGCGGCCCTCCCGGAGAACCCGAGGACGAGCGCCCTGGCCGCGTACTCGACCGTCGCGCTCCTGGAGCGGTTGACCGAGGGGCTGCGGGTGGGGACTTGAAGCCCCCGGAGCCCCGGGACCTGGAGGTGTACTCCGGGCTGCGCGTCCCGCCCAACGCGCACCTGGTCCTGCGGGTGGACGGTCGAGCGTTCACGAACCTGACGCGCCGGCTGGGGATGGAGAAACCCTACGACCGTCGGTTCGCGGAGGCGATGGCCGAGACGGCGGTGCGCCTGATCCGGGACTCCGGCCTCGGCGTCACGCTCGTGTACGGGTTCTCCGACGAGCTCAACCTGCTGATCCCGCGCGATCGGATCCCGTTCTCCGGGCGGGTGGAGAAGCTCACCTCCGTCTCCGCCTCCTGCGCGGCCAGCTACCTGCAGGGCGCGCTGCGGGAGCACTTCGGTGAGCGGGTGTTCGCGGAGACGATCTCCTTCGACTCCCGGTGCGTGGTGCTCACGGAGGAGGACGTGGTCCGGTACTTCAAGTGGAGGCAGGATGAGGCCTGGCGGAACCACCTGAACTCGTACGCGTACTGGGCGCTCAGGAGGAAGGGGCTCTCGCCGAGGGAGGCCGCGGAGCGGCTCCGAGGGATGAAGGCGCACGACGTGCACGAGCTCCTCTTCCGGGAGTTCGGGATCAACCTGGGCCGGACCCCGGTGTGGCAGCGGCGCGGGTTCCTGGCGTACCGGGTGAGGGTGCGGGAGGACGGGGTGGAGCGGTGCCGGGTGACCCGGGATTGGGCGCCGCCGCGGTTCCACGAGGGAGCGGGGCGACGAATTTTACGCTCGTGCCTCCGGAGGGGGTTCGTGGAGCTGGATCCGGCGCCCGGGGGTGAGGGATCATGATCAACCTGCTGGTCCTGGGGGACGCGCACATCCCGGAGCGCGCGCAGGAGGTACCGCACCCGCTGAAGGAGCGGATCGAGCGGCTGGCCCCGGTGGACGTGGTGATCTCGCCCGGGGACTACACGTCGGAGGACGTGGTGGAGTGGATGGCCTCGCTGGGCGAGAAGGCGCTCCTGGTGACGGGGAACTGCGACTTCGGCCTCCCGCTCCCGAACCGGGTGACGGAGGAGCTGGAGGGGCTGAAGGTGGTGGTGGATCACGGGAGCGGGGTACACCCGCGCGGGGACCCGGACCAGCTGGCCTCGATCGCGGAGGAGGAGGGCGCGGACGTGATCTTCACGGGCCACACGCACCGGCCCGAGTTCCGCGAGCACCGAGGGAAGCTGATCGTGAACCCGGGCAGCCTCACGGGGGTGCGCTCGGGCGGCGGGGCGAGTCCGGGCCCCTCGTTCATGTACGGGACGATCGAGGACCGCAAGGTGTGGATGAAGCTCTACCTGCTGCGGGAGGGCGAGGTGGAGACGCGGGAGTTCGAGGCGGAGCTGTAGGGGCGGTCCCGTGACGAGGACCTACCTGGTCTTCGACGTCGGTCGGTACCGGAGGCTGGCGGAGGAGGTGGTGAGGGACGGGGACGTGGTCGTGGAGGTGGGGGCGGCGGCCGGGGATACCACGGTCCGGCTCGCGGAGCGGGCCGAGCTCGTGCTCGCGTTCGAGAAGTCCGAGGAGATGTACCGGAGGCTGATTGATCGGGTCTCGAACCTGGACAACGTCGTCCCGCTGCACGAGGACGGATTCCGGCTGGGTGAGGTGCTGAGGCGCACGGACCGCGTCGACGCCGTGTTCATCGACGTGGGCGGGGGCGCCCAGCCCCGGCTCGCGCTCGCGCTCTGGGAGGCCTACTACGTCCGGTTCCGACCCCGGGTCATGGTCGTGCGCAACCGTCGGCTCTGTCGGCTGGTCCGGACCGTGGAGGAGGTGGAGGACGTGGGCGGCGATGAGGAGGTATAGCCGCCCCCGACGCGTGATGGGGAGGGCGCTCGGGGCCGAGCCCGCGGGAAGACCGGGGATGGGGAGGTAGGACCCCGCTGAGTGGTGATGAGGACCGTTCCGACCGACCTACAGCGCCTCCTTAACCCGCTCCGCCAGCTTCCGGAAGGCCTCGGCGGCCCGCGAGTCCGGGGCCGCGAGCACCATCGGCTTGCCCTCCTCCTCCGACCTCAGCTTCGCCTCCGGATCCAGCGGGATCCGGGCCAGCACCTCCACGCCCAGCCGCTCCGCCAGCTTCTCCGAGTGATCCTCGGCGAAGTACTCGATCGTCGCGCCGCACTCCGGGCAGATGATCCCGTGCATGTTGCTGACCAGGCCCAGCAGGTTGCCCTCCATGCGCCGCACGGCCTCGCCCGCCTTGACCACGTCCGCGCGCGCCAGCGACTCCGGGCTCGTCACCAGCAGCACGTTCCGGGCCCGCTCCGGCAGCATGTCCAGCCCGGTCATGATCTCGTCGCCGGTCCCCGGCGGCATGTCGATGATCAGGTAGTCCAGGTCTCCCCACTGCGTCTTCACCAGCACCTCCCGGACGAACCCGGACTTGCGCGGCCCGCGCCAGAGCACCGGCAGGTCCCGGTCCTCCAGCATCGTGCCGATCGAGACCACCCGCACGTCGCGGTACCCCTTCACCGGGAACAGTCCCGCGGGGGACGCCTTCGGGGGCTCGTCCACCCCCAGCTGCTCCGGGACGTTCGGGCCGTGGATGTCCAGGTCCAGCACGCCCACGTCCCCGTCCTCGGCCAGGCAGAGCGCCAGGTTCACCGTCACCGTGGTCTTACCGACACCCCCCTTACCGCTCATCACGATCAGCACGTGCTCCACGTTCTCCAGGCGCCTCTCGATCTCCTCCTTCTCCCGCTCGATCTGCTTCTTGATCTCCTCGGGGCTCGGATGGTGCGGGTGCCTGCCCTCCTCCTTCCCCTCCTCGGCCCGCTCGGTCAACGAGAGACCCCCGTTAGGAGGACCTAACCCGGGTGCCCGGGGCCCGGGGATTTAACCTGCTCGGAGGCGCCTACCCACCGTCGACCGGCCGATAAGGACCAACCGCCGGTACCCCAGCCGGCGCGCCCACGGCCCGCACTCCGGGACCCGAACCCGGCCGAACGTCCACGACTTAACCAGGTCCCCCAGCGCCCCTCCCGTCAGCACGTCCCAGACCGCGTCCATGAACGACGGGTCGCGGATTCCCAGCTCCCGCTCCAGGTACTCGCGGAGCCTCGGTTCCACCCGGTACCGGTACCACGCCCCGGCGAGCGTGAACGCGGCCAGGAAGGCGAGCGCGCCGAGCGAGTCCCCGCGCGTCGCCGCCAGCAGCCCGGCCACGGCGAGCGCCGCGTTCCCACCGTCCCCGAGCATCGCCCGACCGCGCAGGTCGAGCGCCACGTAGGGGGCGAGCGCCGCCCAGAGCACCGCCAGGGCGACCGGGTCCGCGGTACCCAGCGGCACGCACGAGAGCGTGGCCACCGCGAGCGCGAAGGTGAACGCCCGGGGCTGCGTGTCCACGATGTTGGCGGGCTGGGGCAGGAACCCGGCCACCAGCCCGGTGATCGGCCCGTACCGGTTCCAGCACCACGCCAGGGTCACCAGCATGGCCAGGCCGCGCGAGAGGTGACCGACCTCCACGCCCAGACGGGTGGGCCGGCGGCCCAGCGCGTCGTCCACGAAGCCCAGGAGGGCCAGGGTGAGCGCGGGCACGGCACCGACCGGGGACAGGAGGGCGTATACGAGGGCGGGCACGATCCCGACGCCGCGGGGCGTGCCCCCGCGCACGGGCTCGTACAGCGGCCCGTCCACCCACCGGAACAGTCGGGCGGCGGCGAGCGTACCGGCGGTGGAGAGGAGCAGGGCTAGCACGGCCCGGTGCACCCGGACCACCCCGAGGCGAGCCGGGACAGGACCTCCGGAAGCTCCTCCACCCGCTCCGGACCCACGATCACCTCGCAGTCGGCCCTGGCGGCCACCTCCCAGGTCGTGACCCCGTCGATGAACGAACCCAGCTCGACGGCGATCCGGGGCACGACCGCGACGTCCACGTCCACCCCCTGGAGCGCCCGGATGACGTCACGGCCGGTGAGCAGGCCGGCGCAGCGGATGTTCCCGCCGAAGTACCGGTTGCGCACGATCACGGGCTCGAGAGCCCGGACCCCCAGCTCGGCGTTGACCCGCTCGCAGAGCTCTCGGATCACGGGGCCGAAGGCCTCGCCCGTGACGAGCCCCACGCGCATCTCCCGCCCTTCCAGGGCCCGGGCGCACCGCCTCGCCACCGGGTCGAGCCTCGGGCGGAACCGCTCCGCCGGAAGCAGGCTGTCGCAGGGGACCACGTCCAGGTCGAGCTCCCGGTTCAACCGTCGACAGACCCGCCACGCCCACCGTTCCTCGTCCGGGGTGAGCGGCCGCAGGCCGCCCCGGTGGTACCGGGTCAGTCCGACGGGGATGACCACGCACTTGCGCAGTCCCCAGTCGTCCAGGTCCCGGAGGATGCGGGGCAGGCTGCGCAGGTTGTGGCCGGGCACGAGCACTACGTTGGCGACGGTGTCGACCTCCCCGGCCGCGCGCCGGACGAGCTCCAGCACCCGCTCCGCCCGGGGTACCGGCTCGCGGGTCAGGGAGGCCCGCTCCGCGGGGTCGGTGGACAGCAGGTGGAAGTCCAGCTGATCCAGGTGCCGCAGGAGCACCTTCAGCCGGCGCTCGGTGAGCCCCTTACCCGAGGTGATCAGCTTGAGGGGTAGCGGCTCCCGGGACGCCACGAGCTCGCGCGCCCTGCGCAGCACCTCCTCCAGCCGCGGGTGGTTCACGAGGTCGGAGGGATACAGGGAGAGCTCGTTGATCACGAGCCGCTCGCGCGCGTCCGGTGGGAGTTGGGTCGCGTAACAGTGCCGGCAGGTGGGGCGGCAGGGCGGCGTGGGGTCGTCGGGCGGTCCGTGAGACTCGATCAGCCAGGTGAGCTCCCCGTCGTAGTCCAGGTGTCGGGTGACCCACTCCGCGCCCACTACAGCTCCTCCCTTCGCACGCGTTCTCGCAGCGTTTGGATCCGCTCGAGGACGGCGTGGAGGTATTGGCGGGCGAGTCGGGGTGAGGGATCGGGGTCCGAGCGGCTCGGCCACGGGCAGCGGGGGAGGCGCAGGTTCTCCGGGGCCTCCCGCTCGATCAGCTGCTCCGCCTTGAGCGCGGCTCGCTCCCACTCGAGCAGCGGCATGACGGCGGGCGGGGCCTCGTAGAGGAGCATGTACGCGGCGCTCCGGATCTCACCCTCGGGCAGCTCGGCGTACGCGGACTCGTGCACGTAATGATCGATGAGGTTGAGTGGGGCGCCGGACACCAGCTTCAGCGCGTAGGTGAGCGCGTGGATGGCGAGCTCGGCGGAGCTGGCCCGTCGGGACGACCGCAGCCGGGGGTCGTGAAGCCGGACGTAGAAGGCGCGGATCCGTACGGTGAGGTCGCCGGACTCCAGCAGGATGGGCTGGTCGGGCACGTCCGGGGGCGGGACGAGGACCGTGTCCGTCCAGCGGATCTTCACGTGGCCCAGCCCGCACCCCTCGGGATCCTCCCCCTCCCTGGCCTCGGCCTCGATCTCGATCCGGGGGTACGGCCACCAGCCCTCGTCGATGAGCTGGCGGACCGAGGGGTCGTACTCCTCCGCCGGTAGGGCCGGGATGGTCCGGCGCTCCTCGTCGGGAGGTCCCACCACGATCCACACGTCTCCCCGGTACCGGAAGGCGCACCCGGGCGCCCAGGAGCGGGGCACGTCCTCCGGGTCCAGCTGGTCCTTCAGGAGCCTGCGCGGGTCGTCCGCGCGCACGACCCGGTAGACCTCCTTCTCCCCGTAGAAGGACCGCGATGGGTTCTTGTCGGGGGGCGCGGACGTGGGGGAGCGGTGGTCGGCCAGGATCCGCTCGACCTGTCCCTCCAGGTACGCCCGGCGGAACCGGGTGGGGGAGGAGGTGACGAACCGCGTCCACGGGTCGGCCGGGAAGATCAGGGACTCGGCCGGCTGGCCCCTCCGCCCGGCGCGTCCCTCCCGCTGCCAGAAGTCGGAGACCTTCTCGGGCAGCCCGTAGTGGATCACCCGGGAGACGGAGCCGATGTCGATGCCCACCTCCAGGGTCTTCACGGTGAGCATGACGGGCACGTGGCTCTTGAAGGCGCGCTCCGACCGCCACCGCTCCTCCCTGGGCAGGGCCCCGTGGTGGATCGTGACCCGGTCCTCCAGCCCGAAGCGGCGCCGCAGGACCTGGTACGTGTGCTCCACCTGGGCGCGGGAGCGCAGGAAAACGAGCGTCTTCTCCCCCCGCTCGGCGCACTCGGCGACCTCCCGAATGAGATCCTTCAGCGAGCCCGAGTCGAGGGCCCGGAAGGTTCGGGGGGCCATCTTGCCGCGGCCGCGGACGTGCGCGCAGGGGACCCCGGTGGCCCGCTCCACCTCGCGGCAGAAGCGGTCCGGATGGCCCACGGTGCCGGACATGAAGAGGTGGCGCCGGTCCCGGAGGGCCCGGACGATGCCCAGGAGGAGGTTGGCCTGGCGCGGGTCGTAGAAGTGGACCTCGTCCCAGACCACGCAGGCGGCGCGGTCCTTGAGGAACCGCCAGAAGTCCAGTCCCTCCTGGGCGTGCACCCAGATCATCTGCGGGTTGGTGAGCACGAGCTCGGCGTCGTCGATGCGGGAGCGCCAGCCCGGGTGGTCGCCGTCGGCGATCACGACGTGGAACCCGTACTCGATCATGCGCTCGGCCTGGTCCCGGGCGAGGGCCTTGGTAGGGTACACGAACACGGCGGGCTTGAGCCCCAGGTGCTCCACGGCCGCCAGGGCCGCCTCGGTCTTGCCCGCCCCCATCCCGGCGGTCAGCAGCACGTTCGCCTCCCGCAGCCGCTCGACCGTCTCGACCTGGTGGGTGTAGGCGGGCGCGTCGGGCAGCCGGGGGGAGAACTCCGAGAGCTCGACGTCGGCGCGCTCGGGACGCTCACCCTCCCAGCTCAGCCGCCAGCGCTCCCCCTCGCTCATGGGAGCACCCCGGGGGGATCCGGTTGCGCGGGCAGCTGCACGTGGTCGTGCGGGCCCGGAAGGATGCGTCGGCCGTGGAGTCGGCGCTGGAGCGGTACTACCCGGACTGGGAGTGGGTCGTGGACACGGTGCGGGGGGAGCGGGACTTCTCCTGGATCGTGGGGACCTGCCGGGGGATTTTCGAGGAGTCAAATGCGTTGTGGAAGGTGCTGCTGCTGGGTCGGAGGACGTACCCGGATCGGGCCCGGTCCCGGGCGATGCTGGTGGACGACTGGGCGATCGTGAACGTGGGGAAGGCGGAGGTTCGGAACGCGCGGCTGGTGGAGATCGTGGACGCGATCGAGCTGGGCCGGGCGGTTCCGCGGCTCAGCGTGGCGTTCCGCGGCGTGCCGGAGCTGCGGTCGGGGCGGCCGGTGGTGGAGGACCAGGACGCGGACCTGTTCCTGCGGTGGGGCCGGTTCGCGGAGTCGGTGCGGGAGGTGACGGGGGTGGAGCTGGAACCGGGGGCGTACCTCTCGGTGCGCCAGCCCGGCAACCCGCCCGAAGAGGTGCTCTACGACGGCTCGGGACGGCCGGTGCTGCGGCTGGTGACCCCGGACGAGGGGGAGCCGGAGGCGGGTCGGCTGGGCGAGGGGGAGCCGTTCGACCTGGATGAGTTCGTGCGGGTGAACGAGGGGGTGTTGAGGGAGCGGTTCGAGGAGTCGCTGGAGTTCCTGAGGGAGCACGTGGAGGGATTCTCGGAGGTGGTCGTGCCGGTCAGCGGCGGGAAGGACAGCGCGTGCTGCCTGGCGCTGGGTCGGGAGGTGGCGGACGAGCTGGGGCTGGATCTGGTCGCGGTGTACGTGGACACGGGGTTCGACCTGGGTCGGGAGGTGGTGGGGGAGTTGGAGGACGCGCTGGGCGTGGAGGTCGAGCGCGTGGACGTTTCGGACGCGTTCCGTCGGGGGTTGAGGAGGAAGCGGCCCACTCCGGAGGATCGGTGGTGCACGGGGGTGAAGGTGGCCGGGATCCGGAGGGTGGTGAGCGGGCTGGAGGATCCGGTGCTGGTGGTGGGGGATCGGGACGCGGAGAGTAGGAGGAGGCGGCTGAGGCCCCCGGTGCACGAGAATCGGATGCTGGAGGTGCCGGAAGTGAACCCGTTGAAGTGGTGGAGCGGGGCGGAGGTGCTGGGGACGCTGTTCCGGCTGGGGCTGCCGGTGAGCGGGCTGTACGAGCGGGGGTTCTACCGGTTGGGGTGTTCGGTGTGCCCGTCGCTGACCTCGTGGGAGCGGGCGCTGCTGGGCGGCGGAACGTTACGGGATGATTAACGATTGGCCCGGGGCGGTCACCCGGGCCCTACTTCATGATGATCTCGACGTGCACCTCCTCGGGGATGTGAATCCGCATCAGGCGTCGGATGGTGCGCTCGTCGCCTCGGATGTCAATCAGCCGCTTGTGGATGCGCATCTCCCACTTGTCCCAGGTGGCCTTGCCCTCGCCGTCCGGGGAGCGGCGCGTGGGCACGATCAGGCGCTTCGTCGGCAGCGGGATGGGCCCCGACATGTGGGCGCCGGTCTCCTCGACCACCTTCTTGATGCGCTCGCACACCTCCTCGAGCTTGCGGTGGTCGGTGCTGGAGAGCTTGAGCCGGACCTCCTGGGCCATGGGGGCTCACCCGGGAAGAAGTGTGGGAGGGGCGTGGGGCGGGCCTACTCCTCCTTCTCGATCTTGACGCACATGCCCGCCGCCACGGTCTGGCCCATGTCTCGGATGGCGAACCGGCCCAGCTGCGGGATCTCGCTGACCTCCTCGATGACCATCGGCTTGGTGGGCCGGATGCGGACGCGGGCGGCCTCTCCGGTCTTCAGGAAGTCCGGGTTCTCCTCGATGACCTCACCGGTGGCCGGGTCGATCTTCTCGATCAGCTCCTCGAACTTGCAGGCGACCTGGGCGGTGTGGCAGTGGAACACCGGCGTGTAGCCGACGGAGATCGCGCTCGGGTGCTGCAGCACGACGATCTGGGCGATGAACGTGTCGTCCGGGGTGACCACGGTCGCCGGCTCGTCCGGGTGGCAGGCGACGTCGCCGCGGCTGATGTCGTTCTTGCCGACGCCCTTCACGTTGAAGCCGATGTTGTCGCCCGGCTCGGCGCGCTCGATCTCCTCGTGGTGCATCTCGATGCTTCGGACCTCGCCCTCACCCTTGCGCCCGCCGGTGGCCGTGTACACGGGCTCGAACCGGACGGTGTCGCCCACCTCCAGGACGCCGGTCTCGACGCGGCCCACGGGCACGGTACCGACTCCGGTGATGGAGTACACGTCCTGGATCGGGATGCGCAGCGGCTTGTCGACCGGCTTCTCGGGCGGCTTCAGCTGGTCCAGGGCCTCGAGGATCGTCGGGCCGTCGTACCAGGGCATGTTGTCGCTCTTCTCGACGACGTTGTCGCCCTTGAAGGCGCTGATGGGGATGAACGGGATCTCGTCCACGTTGTAGCCGATGGTCTTCAGGAGCTCGGCCACCTCCTGCTTGACCTCCTCGTAGCGGTCCTGGTCGTAGTCCACGAGGTCCATCTTGTTGATCGCGACGATCAGCTGGTCGATGCCCATGGTCTTGGCCAGGAAGGCGTGCTCCTTGGTCTGCGGCATCACGCCGTCGTCGGCGGCGACGACGAGGATGGCGGCGTCGGCCTGGCTGGCGCCAGTGATCATGTTCTTAACGAAGTCGCGGTGGCCCGGGCAGTCCACGATCGTGAACTCGTAGTTGTCGGTCTCGAACTTGGTGTGGGCCAGGTCGATGGTCACGCCGCGCTCCCGCTCCTCCTCCAACGTGTCCATGACCACGCGGAACTTGTCCTCTCCCTCGCCCAGGTCCTTGTCGTCGATCACGCCGGTGTCGTACAGGAGTCGGCCCACCAGGGTGGACTTGCCGTGGTCCACGTGCCCGATGAAGGCGAGGTTGATGTGCTCCTTCTCGGACATGGAATCCTCCCCCTCGCTCCGGTGCTTTCGGGCGGGCCGGAGTCGCCTATTTTATAATGTTGTCGGGGTGGAACGGGTCAGTCCTCCAGGGATACGGGCTCGTTCCGCTCGACGGACTCGAGCGCGGCGATCGCGGTGCGGAGCACCTTGAGCCCGGTCGTCCCGTCCACCACGGGCTCCCGGTCCTCGAGGATGGCCTCGGCGAAGTCCCGGAGCTCGATCTTCAGCGGCTCCTCGCGCTCGATGTTGAACACCTTGACCCCCTCCTCGTCCATCATCCGGAGCTCCTGGTCGATGTACTGGACCTCGAGGATGGCCTCCCGGCCCGTGACCTCCAGCCGGCGCTCCTTGTACGGGGTCAGCCAGTTCACCTCGATGAGCCCGGTCGGGTCGCCCTCGAACTTGAGCATGATCTCCGCGTAGTCCTCCCGGGTGCGGACGATCGCCGAGCCGGCGGCCGCGTACACCTCGACCACGTCGGACTCGGTGAGGTACATCATGACGTCGATGTCGTGCACGGCGAGGTCCACGATCACGCCCACGTCCCGGATCCTCGGTGGGTAGGGGCCGACCCGCTTGGCGGACATGACGACGATGTCGCCCACGTCCCCGCGGGAGATGACCTCCTTGGCCTTGATCACGCTGGGGTTGAACCGCTCGATGTGGCCGACGGCGAGCTTCAGCCCGTGCTCCTCCGCGGCCTCGATGATGCGGAGGGCGTTCTCGACCGTGTCGGCGATGGGCTTCTCCACGAGGACGTGGACGCCGGCCTCCAGGGCGTCGACGGCGACGTCCGCGTGGTACTTGGTGGGCACGCAGACGCTCACGCCGTCCAGCTCCTCCTCCCGCAGCATCTTCTCGTGGTCCGTGTACCAGTTGGCCCCGTACCGGCGGGCGATCTCCCGGGCGCGCTCCTCGTTCACGTCGCACACGGCCACCAGCTCCGTCTCCTCCAGCTCGTGGTACACCCGCGCGTGGTTGCTTCCCATCATCCCGACGCCGATCACGCCCATCCTGGCGGTCAACGGGAGTCCCCCTGAGAACGAGGACGCTCACCCGCGCGAAGGCTGTGAATAGGGTGTCGGGCGATCGTTATGAAAATCATAACGATTGGCGACGGGCGTGAGGCCCCCATCCCCCGCCCCCTGGGCGTTTCGCCCTTCGGGGGCGGGGTCATCGGGGACGGGACCGTGAGTCCGGGCTCACGGTCCCTACTCCTCCTCTTCCTCCTCGCCCAGCGCCTCCTCGAGCAGCGCCTCGATCTGCGGCATCAGCTGCTCGTCGCGGTAGTACCGCAGCTGCATGGCGCCGCTCGGGCACGCCGCGGCGCACTGACCGCAGCCCTCGCAGGAGACCTCCTCGACCTCGGCGACCCGCCGGCCGTCCTTCTCCACCATCTCGATCGCGTTGAACGGGCACACCTGCGCGCACGCGCCGCAGCCGCCGCAGATCTCCTCGTCGACGGTGGCCGTGATCAGCTCCAGCTCGACCTTACCCTGCGACATCGGGATGCTGGCCTCGCTGGCGGCACCCTTCGCCTGGGCCACCGTGTCCGGGATGTCCTTCGGGCCCTGCGCCACGCCGGCGATCTGGACGCCGCGGACCTTCGTGCTGACCGGCTCCAGCTTCGGGTGCAGCTCCTTGAAGAACCCGTCCGGCGACCGGTCGATGCCCAGCATGTCGGCGAGCTTGCTGTACGTCTCCTCCGGCGCGACCAGCGCGCAGCCGAGGACGACCAGGTCCGCCTCGATCTCCAGCGGCTCGCCGGTGAGCGTGTCCTCGACGCGCACGATGAGGTTCTTGGTCTCCGGGTCCTCGATGATCTCCGCCGGCCGCCCGCGGATGAACCGCACGCCGAACTGCTTCTGCGCGCGCTCGTAGTACTCCTCGTAACCCTTACCGAACGCCCGCACGTCCATGTAGCAGCAGTAGACCTCCGCGTCCGGGTCGTGCTGCTTGATCAGCTGCGCGTTCTTGAGGATGAACATGCAGCAGATCCGGCTGCAGTACGGGTGCCCCTTCTCCTCCTTGCCCGGGCACCGCGAGCCCACGCAGTGGATGAACACGATCCGCTTCGGCTCCTCGCCGTCGCTCGGCCGGATCACGTGACCCTCCGTCGGGCCCGCCGGGTTCAGCATCCGCTCGAGCTCCAGCGTGGTGATTACGTTGTCGTACCGGCCGTAGCCGTACTCTTCGAGCACGCTCGGGTCGAACTCCTCGTAGCCCGTGGCGACGATGATCGTGCCCACCTTGAGCCGGATCTCCTCCGGCTCCTGGTCGAAGTCGATCGCCGGCGGGTCCTGCGGGCACGCCTCCTCGCACAGCCGGCACTCGATGCAGTGCTCCCGGTCGATCGTGTACACCAGCGGCATCGCCTGCGGGAACGGCACGTAGATCGCCTTCCGGGTGCCGATCCCTTGGTCGAACTCGTTGGGCACCTCGATCGGGCAGACCTCCGCGCAGACGCCGCAGCCCGTGCACGCGTCCTCGTCCACGTACCGCGGCTTCTTCTCGATGGTGACCTCGAAGTTGCCGATGTGACCGTCGATGTCCTTGACCTCCGCGTAGGTGATCAGCTCGATGTTCGGGTGGTTGCCCACCTGCACCATCTTCGGCGCCAGGATTCACATGGCGCAGTCGTCCGTCGGGAACGTCTTCGCCAGCTTCGCCATGTTACCGCCGATCGACGGCTCCTTCTCGACCAGGTACACCTTGAAGCCCTGGTCCGCCAGGTCCAGCGCCGCCTGGATGCCGGCGATACCGCCGCCGATGATGAGCACGCTGTCCTCGACCTCGACCTCCTTGATGGGCACGTCCTCCAGCCTGCGCGCCCGCTCGACCCCGGCGCGGATCAGCGCCTTAGCCTTCTCCGTGGCCTCCTCCGGATCGTCCAGGTGCACGAACGAGCACTGCTCCCGGATGTTGACCATCTCCATGTAGTATGGGGACAGTCCCGCCTCCTTGACGCAGTTCCGGAACGTGTTCTCGTGGATCTTCGGCGTGCACGCGGCCACCACGACGCGGTCTAGGTCGTACTCCTCGATGGCCTCCTTGATGATGTTCTGACCCGGGTCCGAGCAGAAGAACGGGTAATCGTCGGCGTACACTACGCCGGGCAGCTGCTTGGCGTACTCCACGACCTCGTCGATGTCCACGACGCCCTTGATGTTCACGCCGCAGTGGCACACGAACACGCCGATCCTGACGTCGTCCTTGTCGCCCACCGGTTTTCACCCCCTTTCCCGTTGTGAGGGGTTCACCATGTGAGGGGTTCACCACCTCGCCGTCCGGACCCCGCTCACGGGCGTCGGAACTTAAAAGGGGATCATTGAGGGCGTTGAAACGGGGAGGGAAGGGCCCTTAAAGGGTCGGAACGGCCGCCGCCGTCAGCACGTAGATCCAGGCGGCCAAGTACTTGGCCAGGCTGTCCAGCGCGCCGCTTAGCTCGCTCTCGGCCTCCTTGTACGCGTTCTCCTCCCGCTCGTTGGTGGAGTGCTTCTCCCTGTCCTCGATCATGTCGAAGAGTCGCTTTACGGGGTCCAGCTCCTTGAGGGCCTCCTTGATGGTCTCCTGGGTGGCGGCCCCGGCCACGGACATCAGGTTCACGAGGCTGACGTTCGGCCGGATCACCTTGAGCAGCTCCAGGTGGAACTGAACGAGAGGCCGGTTGATCTGCTGGATCAGCCGCTGCTGGACGACGGCCTTGATCGCCGGCAGGACGACCAGCGCCGCGAACCCCGTGGGACCGATGGGCTCGCGCAGGGCCTGGCCTTGCAGGAAGTCCAGCGCGGCGTTCATCGCGTGCTTAATCGCGTCGATGAGGTCGGACGACATCTGCTGGGCGATGCTCAGGTACTGCGTGGTGTCCCCGGCTCCCTGGCCGAGCGACGTCGGCTGGTCCGACGGGTCCAACCGGTAGGCCTCGCCGGACCGGTCGCCCGCCGAGAGGGTAACGCCCGAGTCGTAACCGGCGCCTGGCCCGCCCGCGGCACGCGCGGCCATCGCGCCGTTCGTCGCGCGCTCGGTGATCCCGGGGGACGGCGTTGCGACCTCGGTCACCCGGTCCTGACGGTCGTCGACGGCGGTTGGGTGCGCGGTCGGAGCCTGCGTCGGCGCCTGGACCTGCGGCAGGGTGCTCATCGGGTGGTCGGTCGCCGTCCCCGCCGTCGCTCCGGAGATGAGAACGAGCAGGGCGAGGATCATCGGGCTCATACCCGGAGCCCTGTGCGGTGGGATTCACGATACCGTTTTAAAATTCTCTCAAGGGTGAGGCGCGGGGTGAGGGAGTTGGTGAACCGCCCGGCCCGAATTTACCGGGAGTGGAAGGGCCCGGCGTACACGCGGAAGGAGTACATTAAGGGAGTGCCGGACCCGAAGATCCGGCAGTTCGACATGGGTGACCCATCGAAGGACTTCGACCTGGAGATGTCCCTGGTCGCGAAGGAGCGGGCGCAGGTGACGCACAACGCGCTGGAGGCGGCGCGCGTCGCGGCGAACCGGTACCTCACGAAGACCGTGGGCCGGGAGAACTACCACCTGAAGATCCGGGTGTACCCGCACCACGTGCTGCGCGAGAACCCGCTGGCGACGGGGGCCGGCGCGGACCGAGTGCAGGAGGGGATGCGGCTGGCCTTCGGTAAGCCGATCGGCACGGCGGCCCGGGTGCGCGAGGGACAGCGGGTCGTCACCGTGCGGCTGGACCCGGAGAACTACGAGCACGGGAAGGAGGCCCTCCGGCGGGCCGGGATGAAGTTCCCGTTCCCGTTCACGATCGTGATCGACAAGGGCGAGGAGCTCGTGC
Source organism: Methanopyrus sp. (assembly GCF_053997775.1). NCBI lineage: Archaea > Methanobacteriati > Methanobacteriota > Methanopyri > Methanopyrales > Methanopyraceae > Methanopyrus > Methanopyrus sp. The sequence goes on along the minus strand of NZ_JBMXXF010000004.1, from coordinate 29,047 downwards.
AGGACTGACGGTCGGTGGGGCGTGCCGGGCGTGAGGTACGTCAAGTGGTTCGAGGAGATCTCCAAGGACGACGTGGACGTCGCCGGCGGTAAGGGCGCCAACCTGGGGGAGATGACGCAGGCGGGGCTGCCGATCCCACCGGGCTTCGTGGTGACCGCTCGGGCGTACGAGGACTTCCTGGACGAGACGGGTCTGCGCGAGAAGATCCGTGAGGTGCTCGAGTCGCACGATCTCTCCGACGACCGGGAGCTGGAGGAGGCGGCCGAGAAGATCCAGGGTCTGATCGTGGAGGCGGAGATGCCGGAGGAGATCCGGGAGGAGATAGTGCGGGCTTACCGGGAGCTGTGCGAGAAGGTGGGTAAGGACGAGGAGTTCGTGGCCGTGCGCTCCTCGGCCACCGCGGAGGACCTGCCCGAGGCCTCGTTCGCGGGCCAGCAGGACACGTACCTGAACGTGCGGGGCGAGGAGGCGGTCGTCGAGCACGTGCAGCGGTGCTGGGCCTCGCTGTTCAACCCGCGGGCGATCGCGTACCGGGAGGAGCAGGGGTTCGACCACTTCGACGTCTCGATCGCGGTCGTCGTGCAGAAGATGGTGGACGCGGACAAGGCGGGCGTGATGTTCACGGTCAACCCGCACACCGGCGACCGGGACAAGATGGTCATCGAGGCGGCCTGGGGGCTGGGAGAGGCCGTCGTGAGCGGCGAGGTCACCCCGGACACGTACATCGTGGACAAGAGCTCGTTCGAGGTGGTGGAGGAGCAGATCTCGGAGCAGCGGTGGATGTACGTGCGCGACCCGGAGACGGGTGAGACGAAGAAGGTGGAGGTGCCGGAGGATAAGCGGTCGAAGCGGAAGCTCACGGACGAGGAGATCCGGGAGCTGGCGAAGACGGGCGTGGCGATCGAGGAGCACTACGGGTTCCCGCAGGACATCGAGTGGGCGATCGAGGACGGTGAGGTGTACATCCTGCAGTCGCGCCCGGTGACCACGCTCCCGGAGGAGGAAGAGGAGGAGGCGGGCGAGGTGCTCGTCCGCGGGCTAGGCGCGAGCCCGGGCGTGGGCGTCGGGCGCGTGAGGATCGTCATGGACGTGGACGAGATCGACAAGGTGGAGGAGGGAGACGTGCTCGTCACCAAGATGACGTCCCCGGACATGGTCCCGGCGATGCGCAAGGCGGCCGCGATCGTGACGGACGAGGGAGGCATCACCTGCCACGCGGCGATCGTCTCCCGGGAGCTCGGCATCCCGTGCGTGGTCGGCACCGGGAACGCGACGGAGGTGCTGGAGGACGGGCAGCTGGTCACGGTGGACGGGGAGCGGGGCGTCGTCTACGAGGGGGACGTGAGCGAGCGGCTGCGTGAGGAGCGGGAGGAGGTCGAGGCGGAGGAGGAAGAGGAGCGGGAGGTCGTGGTCGAGCGGGCCGCACCGGAGCCCGTGACCGCGACGGAGATCAAGGTGAACGTGAGTATGCCGGAGGCGGCGGAGCGGGCGGCCAAGACCGGGGCGGACGGCGTGGGACTGCTGCGGATCGAGCACATGATCCTGGGCATCGGCGTGCACCCGCGCAAGCTCATCGAGGAGGGTGAGCGGGAGCGGTTGGTCGAGTCCCTGATGAACGGGATCCGTCAGGTGGCGGACGCGTTCTACCCGCGGCCGGTGTGGGTGAGGACGCTGGACGCGCCGACCGACGAGTTCCGGGAGCTGGAGGGCGGCGAGCGGGAGCCGGAGGAGGCGAACCCGATGCTCGGCTGGCGGGGCATCCGGCGGGACCTGGAGGAGCGGGAGATGCTGGAGTGCCAGTTCGAGGCGATCCGGCGGTTGTACGAGGAGGGGTACGACAACCTGGGCGTGATGATCCCGCTCGTTCAGCACCCGGAGGAGCTGCGGCGCGCCAAGAAGGTCGCGCGGGACGTCGGCCTCAAGCCCCACCGGCACGTGGAGTTCGGCATGATGGTGGAGACCCCGGCCGCCGCCCTGCTCATCGAGGACTTCATCCGGGAGGGGCTGGACTTCGTCAGCCTGGGCACGAACGACCTGACCCAGTACACGCTCGCCGTGGACCGGAACAACGACAAGGTCGCGCACCTGTACGACGAGAAGCACCCCGCCGTGCTCAAGCTGGCCCGGCGCGTGATCGAGAGGTGCCGGGAGGAGGGCGTGAAGACCAGCATCTGCGGCCAGGCCGGCAGCGATCCGCGCATGGCCGAGATCCTCGTGCGCGCGGGCATCGACAGCATCTCGGCCAACATCGACGCGGTGCCGAAGATCCGACGGATCGTGGCGCGCGTGGAGCGCAAGATCCTGCTGGACAAGGTCCGGGGCCTCTAACGCCCCCTTGCCCTCACCCTCACTCCTGGACGCGCTTTCTCGACTCGGCCTCTCCGAGCGGGAGGCCCGCGCCTACCTGTTTCTCCTAAGGCACGGGGAGGCCACCGCGCGAGAGGTCAGCGAGGGCACCGACATCCCGATCTCCAAGGTGTACTCCGTCCTGAAGTCCCTGGAGGAGAAGGGCTGGGTCACCGCGGACCGCTCCACCCGACCGGCCCGGTACGCCCCGGTCAACCCGGAGATAGCCGTGGAGCGCTCCATCGAGCGCGAGCTGGAGCGCCAGCGGAGGGAGCTGGAGGAGCAGGCGAGGCGGGCCCTGCGCGAGCTAGCCCGATCGTGCCGAGCCTACCGCCGCACCGTGGCCCAGGTGTACGAGGGGGAGGCCGCGGAGGACGCGCTCCGGGGCGCGCTCCGGCACGCGGAGGAGGTGTGCGGAATCGTGCACGTGGGCAGAAAATTCCCGGACTGGCTGGCCCGAGAGCTCTCCCGCGTCTCGGGCCCTCTGGTCGTGAGGTGCGAGGAACCCCCCTTCGAGCACCCCAGGATGATCGTCAAGTCCGCCCGGGTGGGGACCGACGCCACGATCCTGACCCTCTCCATCGACAGGGACGAGATGGCGCTGGCCCGGGTTGGGAGTCTGAGCCACCTGCTCGTCGTACGGGAGGAGATCGTCGCGGAGGGACTCCGGGACGCGATCCTCAAGGTTGCAAGAGGATCCTAAGGGCCCGGTCGAGCGCCTCCCTCGGCAGCACTTCCCGGCCGAGCGACGTGAGCAGCACCTCCAGCTTGTCCGACCACCACACGCACCAGTCGAGCCGGGACCTAGGCGGAGGTCCGTAGGGAAACATGTGCCTCCGGACCGCCGCGACGATCTCCGGGTCCTCCCCCTCCCGGGCCAGCAACCGAGCCCCGGTCCGCCAGTGGCAGATTCCGCAGTGGCCCCCGGGATCCAACCGGCAGAGCGGGCACCCGGGGATCCCGTACCCGACGTCGTGGAGCAGACCCGCCCGAACCGCCTTGAGCCCGTCCACGCCCAGCGTCCCGGCCAGGCGGTAGCACAGGTACGCGGTCTTCACGCAGTGTTCCAGCCGCGTGTCGCCCCGGTGGCCCCGGACGCGGTGCAGCCCCCGGAGCCGGTCCCGAACGGCGTCGGAGAGCCCTCGGGAGGCCCGGGAGAGCAGGTCCAGGAACCTCCCGTATCGTTTCGACATCAATAACGATCCACCCGGGAGGGAGGCCTAAAGGGTGCGGCTCGCGGACACCACCTCCACCTGGTTCACGTGCTCCAAGTCCCGGAGCTCCTCTTCGAGCCGGTCGGTCCCTCCCTCCGCGTCCGGTACCACCACCTTGACCCGGAGCGCCTTCAGGCCGAAGGCGATGGGCTCCTCCTCGATCCCCTCCACCGACTCGACGATGTCTAGGCTCTCCAGCCGCTCCCGGACCTCCTCCGCGAGCTCCTCGTAGTCCACCTCCGGGCTCTCCGGCAGCACCTTCAGGTCGACCAGCACCTTGGACACGGACCGGACCCCCTACGGCCCGATGAACCCGCAGTTCGGGCACTGGTACCGGTTGCCGAGTCGCCGGCACTTCTGGCACCGGGTGATCACCACCTCGCCACACTTCGGGCACGGGTGCGACACGGCCCGCTCGCCCGGGGCGATGGGACCGCCGCAGGCGGAGCACACCGCGTAATCGCTGCGCTCGATCCGGCCCGCCTCCGTCATCTCGACCTTCTCCGCGGCCTCCTCGATCAGCTCCTCGCGGGTCTTACCGCCGATCTCCTTCATCTCCTCGGCCGTGGCGCGGCGCACACCCACCTCCTCTTCGTCCCGCTCCTCCTCATCCCTCTCCTCCTCTCGCTCCTGCTCCTCGGACAAAGCGCGCCCCCGCGCCGGGTCGATCGCGAGCGCCCGATAAATTTGTCGTGGGCTAGCCGCCCTTCCGGATGTAGATGACGAAGCGGTCGTCCTCCTCCTCCACCTCCAACACCTCGTGCCCGTGCTCCTCCGCGAAGCGGCGAATGTTGTCCTTCGCGGGCGGGTAGTCGCCGACCACCTTCAGCACCTCGCCCTCGTCCATCTCCTCGAGCTTCTTCCGCGTCTCGAGGACGGGCATGGGGCAGACCTTACCGCGAACGTCGAGCTCGTGGTCGTACTCCACCGTCCCGACGACCCCTGGCGTGACCACGCGGGCAGACCCTGAAACCTTGTCCCCAGCGAGTTCAATGGCTATCAGACGCCCGAATCGCCCAACGCGGACGGACACGACCTCCCCCGACGGGCCGAACGGGCCAACGACAAGGCGGGCGAGCGGCGCGAGAAGCGATCGCGGAGGGCGGCCGAACGAGGGAAGCGAGCCCGCTCAAGCATTACCGCGACGACTCGGGGACACGTGGACTACGGCGACGGTAGCAACACCGGTTGCCCACGGCGTCGAGCCCCCGAACCACCACGGTCCAGGGAGACCTAGGTAGTAAACGAGATCAACTCAAGCCCATTGGTATGGTGCGGACCGGTCGGACGGTCCACCTCGGGTAAGGGGGATGAAGGGTGCGGGCCCCGGTCGCGCTCCTCCTCGCCCTGACGGTCTGCGCGGTCCCGGTGGCGGGCGTTAACACGGAGTTCGAGGAGAACGTGCAGAAGGTCGAGCGGGAGCCGGTCTTCCAGGGTGAAGAGTCCGCGATCCTATACCGTCAGACCGGGTTTACCCTGGTGGGCAAGATCAACGTGGACTACCTGGGGCTGCGGGAGATGGAGGTGGACGTGGGCGAGTCGATTCACGAGCTGCTAAGGTTCGCCGACGACGTGCGGCCGGTGGCGGAGACGATCGCCGAGAGGTACAACAAGCCGGAGCTGAAGCGGGCGATCGAGCTGGCCATGAAACACAGGGACGTGCTGGAGCGGCTCGCGGACCGGCTTCGGGGCAAGAAGGTGAGGATCCTGGAGTGCGTGTTCCACGTGGACATGTGGAAGGAGTACACCGTCGGGAACCCGCCCGGGAACCTGCCGTCGGCGCTGAGGGAGCTCTTGGAGCGGGGCGAGTTTCACAGGGACTACGCGTTCCCGTACCCGGAGCTGCATCTCTACGTGCTCGCCGGGTCGAGGCAGCTGGACGATCTCACCGGGCTGCCGATCCGGCTGGGCTGGTCGTACGAGTACCCGAGCGAGGCGACGGAGGTCAGCGTCGACGCGGATAGGGGGGAGGTCAGGATTCGGACCACCGGCGAGGGGACCTACAACTTGGTGGTCGTGACGCTGAGCTACCGGGGCAGCGTGCTGGACCTGCTGCAGAAGAACATCCGGGACGTGAAGCAGGCCCTGGAGGTACTCAAGGAGACGGAGGTGCGGTTTTATAGCCGACCGAGAGGAGGCGAGATCCGGGTGCGCGGGCTTCCGCTGTGGGCGAACAGGGGGGCGGCGGTGGTCTTCTACTTCGCGGGCACCAATCCGATCAACGGGATCGTGGCGTCCCGGGCGGCGGCGATGCTGGGTGGGAATCCGAAGGTGTTCGCGTACCGGGCCGACGTGCGGGCGGAGGCCCGCGGCAGGGACTTGGTCATCCGGGGCAGCGCTCCCGGTGGTCTGCTGGTCGTGTACGGGGTGGGGGTGCCGGGCAACCGGCTGCAGGCTTCCTCCACGGTGAACGCGCTGGACCTGGCGGAGCGGCTGGGGGCCGTGCGCTTCCCACCGCTCATCGGGTGGCTGCTGCGGTTGATCCTGAGGCCGCTGGCCGGCTCGGTGACGTTCTGCTACGCACCGAGCTTCCGGGGTGAGGTGACGATCGGGTCGCGCGGGCTCCCGGTGTGGTTCGCGCTGGTGGCCCCGTGGCTCACTCGACGTCCACGGCGGCGGCGCGGGTCAGTAGCCGCCTGAGGTCGTCCCGCTCGGGGAACGCCTCCAGGATCTCCGAGGTCTCCTCGACCTTTTTCAGTCCCTCCTCCACCCGCTCCTTCTCCCGGGAGGCGACGACGGCCGTGAAGGTGCGATCCGGGGCCGCCCTCTCTACGGCCTCCGAGATCTGCCGGGTGCCGAGGAGGCGGAGCAGGAACTCCAGGTCGAGTGAGCGGGCCAGGCCTCGGTTCTCCTCGTGGGCTCGGAGGGCCCTGACGGCGGCGGAGGCGGCGAGCCGGTGGTCGGCGTACCTGCGGGACACGGCCTGCACGATCGCGTCGGGGACGCTCGCCTCGATGATGGGTTCCGGGTCCCCTCGGCGCAGGGAGCAGTGGAGGTAGAGTGGCCCGGACCAGTGCTCGAGCCGTCGGATCACGGTGAGTCCCCCTGGAAAGACTAATTTACGGCGCGCGGTCGGGGGCTTCGGCGGCCCGGGCCCAGCCGGCGGTCGGGAGGCGGGGTCCCCCGCGCGCGATGACCGGCCGACGCCAGCCACCCGGGCCACAGCGCCCGGGTGAGGTCCCCCGAAGGGGGTCACTGTGAGCCCGGGCGGGTTAACCCCGCCTCAGCCTCACGCTCCTTGTGTCATCAGGGGGTGCCCCGGTGGAGCCTAAGGAGCTGGCGGAGCGGTTGAGCGAGCGGGATCTGAGGATCCTGTTGGAGCTGCGGGAGCGGGGTCGGGCCACGCCGGAGGAGTTGGCGCGGGAGCTGGGGTACGATGAGGGTCCGGTGATGAGGTCGCTGTACTGGTTGGAGGAGCGTGGCCTGATCGAGTCGGAGGAGAGTCGCGAGCGCGTGTACGAGCTGGGTGAGGAGGGTCGGGAGTACGCGGAGAAGGGCCTGCCGGAGCTCCGGGTGGCTCGGGTCCTGGTCGAGGCGGGCGGGGAGCTCGGGCTGGAGGAGGCGCTGGAGCGGGCGGGCGTGCCCGGGCGGTTGGCCGGGCCCACGCTGGGGTGGCTGAGGAGGAAGGGGCTGGCCGAGATCAAGCGCGAGGACGGTGAGACCAGGCTCGTCTTCGTGGGTGAGGAGGGGGACGTGGAGGAGGACCTGGATCAGCGGGTGCTGGAGGCGCTGTCGGAGGGTCCGGCCTCGGTGGAGGAGGTGGCGTCGCGGTTGGGGGAGGATGAGGATAAGGTTCGGGAGGCGCTTCGGCGGTTGTCGGAGCGGGGGGACGTGGTGAAGGAGAGGGAGGTGCGGAGTCGGGTCGTGCGGTTGACGGATCTGGGGCGTGAGGTGGCGGAGTGGGCTGAGGAGGTGCTGGAGCGGGACTGGATCACGGAGTTGAGGCCGGAGCACCTGCGCGAGGGTACGTGGCGGGAGAAGGAGTTCAAGCCGTACGACGTGCGGGCGCCGACGCGGCCGACGTACCCGGGCAAGCGGCACCCGCTGCGGGAGGTGATCGAGGAGATCCGGCGCGTGTTCCTGGAGATGGGGTTCCGGGAGGTGTCCGGCCCGCTGGTGGAGTCCAGCTTCTGGAACTTCGACGCGCTCTTTCAGCCGCAGGATCACGCGGCCCGGGAGATGCAGGACACGTTCTACCTGGAGGAGCCGTCGGAGGCGGAGCTGCCGGACGGGGAGGTGGTGGAGCGGGTCAAGTCCGTGCACGAGGACGGTGGTGACGTGGGCTCGCGCGGGTGGGGGTACGAGTGGGACGAGAAGGTGGCGCGGAAGCCGGTCCTCCGCACGCACACGACGGCGGTGTCGGTGCGTCGGCTGTACGAGGCGGAGGGGCCGCCGCTGAAGCTCTTCTCGATCGGTCGGGTCTACCGGAGGGAGACGGTGGACTACAAGCATCTGCCGGAGTTCCATCAGTGCGAAGGGATCGTGCTGGCGGAGGACGTGTCCTTCCGGGAGCTGCTGGGCGTCCTGGAGGAGTTCTACCGGCGGATGGGGTTCGAGGAGGTGAGGTTCCGGCCGGCGTACTTCCCGTACACGGTCCTGTCCGTGGAGCCGGAGGTGTACTTCGAGGAGAAGGGGGACTGGGTCGAGCTGGGCGGGGCCGGGATCTTCCGGCAGGAGGTCCTGCGACCGCTCGGGTTCGGGGAGGACGTGGTGTGCCTGGCGTGGGGGCTGGGCGTCGAGCGGTTGGCCATGATGAAGCTGGGGATCGACGACATTCGGGAGCTGTACATGAGCGACCTGAAGACGCTGCTGGAGCTTCCCTCGGCGCGGGCTCGGCGGTGATCACCGGCTCATGCGGGCCCAGACCTCGCGCCAGCGGTCCCCGCACCGGGCCCGGAGTTCCCGGCGCAGGAGGTTCATGAGGGTCATCACGAAGGTCTCGTCCGCCCCCCGGATGACGGTCTCGGGCTTGAACCCGTTGTCCGCGAGCGTGCGGAGCCAGGGGAGGCCGGCCTCGGACACGAAGTCCCGCACGGTCACGCCCAGGTCGCGGGAGTAGGTGTCGACGACGGCGAGGACGGCCGCGTCGACGCAGACGCGCCACGCGTCCCGGTTGGCCGAGGTGATCGGGTAGTACAGGTCCGCGCCGTCGGCCCAGCCGAGCAGGTCGGCCAGGGCGGCGGAGAACAGCCCCACGACCCCCGCGGTCAGGGAGAGCGGGTTCTCGTCGTCCCGCACGTCCATGGACAGGAGCATGAGCTCCCGGTGGTCCACCCTGACGGTCGCCCGCAGCTCCTGCACCCGGAGCTTCCGACCCGTGAGCACGTCCACGACCCACTTCTGCACCCGCACGGACCCCTTTTCCACCCCGGAAAACACGGCGCGACCCCCGGGAACCCGCTCCGGCGGGATGATGAGACCTCGGTACGCGCGGAGCGTGATGACGACCGGCACTCGGGCTGAGCCCGGGCGCGTGCCGCCCGGTGCCGGATAGAATTAGCGGAAAGGGGCGGCTAGAAGGCGGTGAACCGCTGGCCCCGCTTGGCCAGCTGGGCGACCTCGTCGATCGTGGCGAACTCCACCCCGGGGTGCCGGCGGGCGTAGTCGACGAACTCGAGGATGATCCACCAGTACTTCGGGTTGGCCGTGATGTGCTCGTGGAAGAGCACGACAAACACGGTCGGTCGCCCGGGCCGGCCGTGCCGGTAGTACTGGTCGAACCCGCGCTTGAGGTTCTCCAGCGCCCGCTCGGGCTGGTGGGACCGGATCTTCGGTTGCACGAACAGGTCGTCGGCGAACGAGCACAGGAACTTGGGCCTGACGGGTCGACCGTGCCGGTCGTACTCCCACTCGGTGTAGCAGGCGATCGGGATCTCCAGGATCCGATGCCCGTCGACCTTGGTCCACCGCGGGGCGCCTCGGGTCCCCGGGTGCGTGAAGATCTTGCTGGAGTCGATCCAGATGCCCTCCCGGATCAGGGCCCGGTACGTGTTCTCGTCGATCGCCAGGCCGGGGGCCCGGTAGGCGTCGGGTCGGAACCCGGTCGCCTTTCGGATCTGCTCCTGGGCGGTGTGGATGATCTTACGCTGCTCCTCCTCCGGTAGCCCGGCCAGCTTGCCCGGGTGGCCGAGGAACGCGTACGAGGCGCCCCCGTCGTTGGCGTGGTTGATGAGGTCGCAGCCCAGCTCGCGCAGCTTCCGCATCCGGTCCGGGTACGCGTATGCCTCCCACGCGGGGACGGCGAAGGTCATGGGGACGCCCTTCCGGCGGAGCCGCTCCGCGAGCTGGACGGCGTACCGGGAGCCGCCGCAGAGGTCCTCGCTGATGACCACGATGCACCGGGCGTGGGACAGCCGGTCCAGCCTGCTCTCGGGCCTCTTGCCGGCGTGATAAAGGTGGTAGAGGGCGACCCCCGCGGTGGCGGACGCGGCGATCGCTAGGGCCAGAATCAGGGTGGTCTTGGCCGCGATGGTTCCGGGGTGACCGGAGGGAACCCGCCCGATGGTTGAGACCCCCTGTGGGCCCGGGTGAAACGGCGGGTCATCGTCGGGCGATGCGGCCGCGCTCGTGGGAGGGTTGTCCCGCCGTCGTCCCACCCGGGCCCTTCATCGGCTGTGCCCGGCGGTAGCCGGCCCGTCGGGTCATCCACGGCCCGGCCGCGTCCCCCGCGGGCGGGGAGGACCGGGCGGCGGTCCCCGGGCGGTTCATCCCGTTGCACACGAGGCCTCCTGGGGCCGGGCCACGCCGTCGTTCGACCGGCTTAAAATTTGACTCCCGGAACCCCCACCGGATCAGGGGGTGCCCGGTGACCCTCATCCTCGCGCTGCACTCCGACCGGGGTCGGGCGTCGCCGGAGGTGAGGCCGGAGCGGGAGTGGGCGTGGCTCGGTCCGCCCGTGAAGCCCTCGCGCCGGTTCTACCGGGCCGTGTCCCTGGCCGCGAGCGTGTCGATCGGGATGCCGGTGAACGTGAGGCACCCCGTCTCGGTCCACCCGGCCGAGCTGTCGGAGTACCTCAGCGTGGACGATCGGGTGTGGAGTGGCCTGGACCGACTGCTGGAGCGGTCGGAGCGGCTTTCCGAGGACGCCGCGGAGGTCATCCGCGAGATGCTGAGGAGGGGCGTTCGGGCCCTGCTGGCGGCGGATCTGGACGGGGTGGTGCGGGTGTTCCTGCCCGTCGTCTCGCTGGGCTGTCAGGAGGTTCGGGACGATCGGTTCGTGGCCCGGTGCCTGTCCCGGGCGCTCTCCAGGCTGCTCGGCGAGCGGGCGTGCCTGCCCCCGGAGCTGGTGGGGGAGCTGCTGCGGTGCACGTACGAGCTGGCGGAGCGGGCGTACGTTTCGGTCCTGCTGGCGCGCGCCGTGGGGTATCGGGTCCGCTCGATCGGTCTTGAGGTGGAGGAGGCGGTGAAGGAGCTTCCCCGGCCGAGGGTTGAGCGCCCGCCGAGTGGGTTGAGGGGTACGGTGGCCGGGCTGGCGTCGCTGGAGCTCGGGGACCTGCTCGGCCGGGCGGCGAGCGAGGGGGGTAGGGTGGTGGTGAGCGCGGGGCGCCGGTTGGAGCTCCGGCCGGGGGATTACGATCCGGTGTGGTCGAGGTACGTCTCACGCGTCTGCCTGTGAGTCCTCGGGGCCGTGTCCCTCGCGTCGGGCGATCAGGGCGTTGACGCCGTCCACGAAGGCCTGGAGGCTGGCCACGACGATGTCCTCGTGGGAGGCGCCGGAGCTGACGGTCTCGCCCGTCTCCGGGTCGCGGAGCTTGATGTCCACGTGGGTGATCGCGTCGGTGCCTCCGGTCAGGGCGCGGGCGCGGTACTCGACGAGTTCGAACTCGACCCCTTGGTCCCTGAGGGCGCGTTGGAGGGCCTTGATGGTCGCGTCCACGGGCCCCACGCCGGTCGCGGCCGCCTCCTTGCGGGTGCCGTCGATCTCGATGACGACGGAGGCGGTGGGGAGCGCCCGCTTTCCGGTCACGGTGGTGAAGTCGTCGACCTCGATGTCGCGCCGTCGCGGGCGCTCGAGCACGTCCTCCGCGATCGCGCGCAGGTCGGCCTCGGTGATCCGCTTGCCCCGGTCGCCGAGGCGCTTGAGCCGTTTCGTGATCTCGAGGAGCTGTTCCTCGTCCACCTCGATGTTCATTCGGCGGAGCTTCTCGCGGATCACGGCGGTGCCCACGTGCTTACCCAGGACGAAGCGGCGTTTGCGGCCGACCTTCTCGGGCGGGATGGGCTCGTAGGTGGTCTCGTCCTTCATGAGCCCGTCCACGTGGATCCCGGACTCGTGGGTGAACGCGTTCTCCCCGACCACGGCCTTGTTGGGTGGGACCTGCACACCCGTGAGGCGCTCCACGAGCTTGGACAGCTCGGTGAGCCGCTCGGTCTCGATGCCGGTGTCCACGCCGTACAGCTCCTCGAGGACGATCACAACCTCCTCGAGCGCGGCGTTCCCAGCCCGCTCCCCGATCCCGTTCACGGTCACGTGCACCTGCTCGGCCCCGGCCCGGACGGCGGCCACCGTGTTCGCGGTCGCCATCCCGAAGTCGTCGTGGCAGTGCACGCTGAGGATGACCCCGTCGTCCAGGGGCTCGCGCAGCCTCCTCACGGCGTAGAACATGCCCTCCGGGGCCATCACGCCCACCGTGTCGTTGTACCCGACCCGCTCCGCCCCCGCCTCCAGGCAGGCGCGGAAAACCCGGCGGAGGTACTCCAGCTCGGTTCGGGTGCCGTCCTCCGTGGAGATCTCAACGGTCAGGCCGTGGTCCCGGGCGTACTCGACCGTCTCGGCGGCCCGCTCGAGCACCTCCTCTCGGGTCATGCCCAGCTTCTTCCTCACGTGCACGCGGGAGGTGGGCACGACGATGTGGACCGCGTCCGCGTCCGCCTCCACGGCCGCGTCCACGTCACCCTCGACCATCCTCGCCATGCTGCAGACCTCGGCGTCGAGCCCCTCCCGGGCGATCCTCCGGATGGCCTTCCTCTCGCCCTCGCTGGCGGCCGCGAACCCGGCCTCGATCGTGTCCACGCCCACCTCGTCCAGCTTCCGCGCGATCGTCAGCTTCTCCTCGGGCGTGAGGGCGACGCCGGGCGTCTGCTCCCCGTCCCGCAGCGTCGTGTCGAAGATGCGGACCCGGTCGGGCAGGTCCGCGTCCCGGTTGGCCGCCTCAAGCACCCGCCGCGCTTCGGATAAAGCGATCCCCCACGGGAACGTCCCCCGCTACAGGGCGTCCCTAACGGCCGCGACGAGCTCCCCGTAGGATTCTTCAAGCTTTCGCGGGTCGGCGCGCTCCTCCCGCGAGAGCGGGGGCAGCCGGACCACCTCGAGCGGCTCCAGGACCTCGAGCACGTTCAGGGTGACGACCTCGCGCCCGGCGGACAGGGTCTCCACGGCCCGGGCGTAGTCCCGGAGGTCGTAGAGCAGGGCGACGCCCGGGCCCACCGCCACGACCACGCCCCGCTCCCTGAGCACCCCGGGCCAGGGGACGGCCAGGTTGTTCAGGCTCTCCACGAGCGCGGGTCCCTCGCGGCGGATCCGGCGCCAGGCCCGGTCGATGACGCGGTAGATCTCCTCCGGGCTGGGCTCCTCGGCGCGCTCCTCGACCCGGTCGCAGTTCTCGAGCATGCGCGTCGCCTCCTCGGGCAGGTAGCGCAGGTCGTTCGACCCGTAGAGCCGCACGGTGCTCCCCATCCGGTCAAGGAGCACGTACGCGTCGGGGCGGCTGGAGACGTACCGGAGGGACACGTCGGACTCGACGGCCTTGGCCACGTCGGGGGTGGTCCAGACGCGGTGGAACGGGTTCACGAGGGTGGGGGGCAGGTCCACCCCGGCGGCGCGCAGGAGCCGGGTCGCGTCCCGGCTCACGGGGAGCCCGAGCTCGACGCACCGGCGGGTGTGATCGTAGTGCAGCCACACGTTGTGCCCGGAGCGGGGCTTGAAGGGGACGAGGTCCAGGGCGCGGACCAGCGGGATCGACGCGGTCGTCTTCCCCGAGTCGCTCTCCAGGAGCCCCACGACCAGGATGGTGGAGGTCACTCCCACCGCCCCCGTAGGGGTGGCCGGCTTGCGGGAGTGGCGACCGGAGCCGGGCTACGATCCGCTGGAGACGGCGGAGGAGGTGCGCCGGTGGGTCTGCCGGGATCGCGCTCGTAGGTACTATCGGTTCCGGGAGACCCGGTTCTACGGTGGGTGCGCGACGGCGGACGCGGTCGGGTGCAACCTGGACTGCGCGTACTGCTACGTTAACTACCCGCGCCGGCACCCGTGGGAGCGGCGCTGGCGGTTCTACTCGCCCGAGGAGGTGGCGCGCCGGTTGGCGCGCATGCGGGGGGAGGTGGTCCGGGTCTCTGGGTGCGAGCCGACGCTCTGTCGGGGGCACCTGGTAAGGCTGATCGAGGCGTGCGAGCGGGCGATGCCAGAGCGGCGGTTCGTGCTCGAGACGAACGGGACGTTGCTGGGGGCGGACCGGTCGTTCGTGCGCGAGCTGGCCGACTTCGAGAACCTGCACGTGCGGGTGTGCCTGAAGGGCTGCGATCCGGAGTCCTTCGCCCGGATCACCAACGCGGACCCGGGCGGGTTCGAGCTGCAGCTTCGGTGCCTGCGGTACCTGATGGGGGAGGGCGTCTCGTTCCACCCGGCGCTCCCGGACCTGTTCGAGCGGGAGGAGGTGGAGCGGTTGGTCGAGCGGCTGGGGGAGCTGGGGATCCCGCCGGGGGCGTTGGAGGTGGAGCCGATCACGTTCTACGAGCACGTGGAGCGGGAGATGCGGAGGAGGGGGCTGGCGTAGTCGGGCAAGGCCCCTGCTCGTCATCCGCGGGGGGCGTCCGCTGAAACCTCCCTCGTCATCCTACCGTTTCCGGGCGGTCGGGGAAGCCCAGGTACTGATCATCGGGGCCTCACCCGGTACGGCCTCGTCATCCCGTGAGCCGGTCGAGGGCGGACTCGATCGCCTCCTCGGTGCGTTCGAGGTCCTCCTCGGTGTGCGCGGTGGAGAGGAACCACGCCTCGTAGTTGGAGGCGGCGATCCAGACGCCCTCCTCGAGGAGTCCCAGGTGGAAGGCCTTGAAGGCGTCGTGGTCCGCGGCGTTGACGTCCCCGTAGTCCCGCACGCGCTCCACGCCGAAGTACACCTGGAACATGGACTCGACGCGGTTGACCGTGCCCTCCAGGCCCCGGTCCTCGAGCCCGTCGGCGAGCGCGGAGGCGAGTCGCTCGGCCTTGTCCGCGAGCTCGTCGTACGGTTTCTCCCGCTCGAGCACCTCGAGGGTCGCGAGGCCGGCCGTGGCGGAGACGGGGTTCCCGTTGAAGGTGCCCGCCTGGTACACCTTGCCCTCGGGCGCGACGTGGGTCATGTACTCCTCGGGCCCGGCGAGCGCGCCGATGGGGAGTCCGCCGCCGAGGATCTTGCCCAGGCAGACGAGGTCGGCGTCCACGCCGTAGTACTCCTGCGCCCCGCCGAGGCCCAGCCGAAAGCCGGTGATGACCTCGTCGAAGATGAGGAGGCGCTCGGTCCCGTCGCAGTACTCGCGGAGGGTCTTGAGGAACTCGGGGTCGGGGGGCACGCAGCCGGCGTTGCCGAGCACGGGCTCGACGATGACGGCGCCGACCTCCTCGTCGAAGCGTTCGACGGTCTCGACGAACGCCTCCACGTCGTTGAAGGGGCAGACGAGCGTGCACTCGGCCACGGGCTCGGGCACGCCGGGGGAGTCGGGGGCGCCGAGCTCGGAGGCGCCGGAGCCGGCTTTCACCAGGACGGCGTCGTGCGCGCCGTGGTAGCAGCCCTCGAACTTGATGATCCGGTCGCGGCCGGTGTACGCGCGGGCGAGGCGGATCGCGCTCATCGTGGCCTCGGTGCCCGTGTTCACGAGGCGGACCTTCTCCACGTTGGGGACGAGGTCCACGACCTTCTCGGCGAGGGCGACCTCGGGCTCGGTGAGGGTGCCGTAGTGGAAGCCGTCGGCCACCCGCTCCCGGACCGCCTCGACGACCTCCGGGTGCGCGTGCCCGAGGATCAGGGGGCCGAAGGCGAGGCAGTAGTCGATGAGGACCTGACCGTCGATCGTGTACAGGCGGGAGCCCTCCGCGCGCTCGACGCAGAAGGGGTAGGGGTCGAAGCGGCGGACCGGGCTGCTCACGCCGCCGGGCATGACGCGCTCGGCGCGCTTGAAGACCTCCTTGGAGGCCGGGAACCTGTCCTCGTACCCCAAGGGCGTCCCCCGCTTTCGTTAAGATTCTCGTAACGATTCCCGGTGGAGCCGCGGCCGGGATTTGAACCCGGGGCCACGGGATTACAAGTCCCGCGCTCTAACCAGGCTGAGCTGCCGCGGCGGTCCGCCGGCGGTGCCTAGCCGCCCGTACGTACTTAACGATTACGCCTCCCCCGACCCCTCCAGCTCGCGCAGGCGGCGGACCATCTTCACCGCCGCCTCGACGGCCCGCTTGGCGTAGTGCACGCGCTCCAGCGCCTCCATGCGCGTCATCCCCGGGCCGGAGATCCCGAGGGCGACGGGCTTCCCGTACTCGACCATCAGGTCCTGGAGCTTCCGAAAGGCCTGCTGCGCGATGGCCTGATCGTGGTCCGTGTCCCCCTTGATGATCGCGCCCAGCGTGACCACGGCGTCGATGTCGTCCCGCTCCAGCAGCCGCTTGACGGCGAGGGGGACCTCGAACGAGCCGGGCACGAGCACGCGCTCCACGACCCGGGCCCCGAGGTCCTTCGCGTGCTGGACCGCCAGCTCCTCCATCGCGTACGTGATCTCCCGGTTGAACTCGGTGACGACGAGGCCCAGCCGGATCTCGGACACGGGCGGCACCCCCGGGCCGGTGAGGGACGCACGTCAAAAACCCCTGCGGTCCCGGGCCCAGGGGGGAGCGCGCGTGGTCGAGGACGACGAGGTGTTCCGCCGCGCCCGAGAGCGACTGATCGAGCGGTTGAAGTCCCTGGGGTACATCCGGTCGAAGCGCGTGGAGGAGGCGATGCGGAGGGTGCCCCGGCACGAGTTCGTGCCCCGGGAGCTGCGGGACCGGGCCTACGTGGACTCGCCCCTGCCCATCGGAAAGGGTCAGACGATCTCGGCCCCGCACATGGTCGCCCTGATGACGGAGCTGCTCGACCCGCGACCGGGCGACAAGGTGCTGGAGGTGGGCGCGGGCTCGGGGTACCACGCGGCCGTGGTCGCGGAGCTGGTGAAGCCGGACGGGAAGGTGATCACGGTGGAGCGGATCCCGGAGCTGGCCGAGTTCGCCCGGGAGAATCTAAGGCGGACCGGGTACGATCGGTGGGTGGAGGTCAAGGTGGGGGACGGGTCGAAGGGGTACCCGCCGGAGGCCCCCTACGACCGGATCCTGGTGACGGCGGGCGCCCCGGACGTGCCGCCCAGCCTGCTCGAGCAGCTGAAGCCCGGGGGCCGGCTCGTGATCCCCGTCGGGGACCGGCACATGCAGGAGCTGTGGGTGGTGGAGAAGACGAAGGA
Source organism: Methanopyrus sp. (assembly GCF_053997775.1). NCBI lineage: Archaea > Methanobacteriati > Methanobacteriota > Methanopyri > Methanopyrales > Methanopyraceae > Methanopyrus > Methanopyrus sp. Next base: position 12,029 of record NZ_JBMXXF010000004.1, on the reverse strand, counting down.
CGGTCGGATCCGCCGGGAGCGGCACGGCGGGTGCGCGTTCGTCCCGCTGGTGGGTGAGGAGGGGTTCCCGGAGCGGGGATGACGAGACCGGCAGGAGCGGAGGGGCGGATGATCGAGGACCCCGATAGGCCGACCCACCGCGGGGTGTCGAGGGATGGGTGAGGAGCGGCCCGAGCGCGTGCTCAGCCGTTCGGAGGTGGCGAAGAACCCGCACCGGGCGGTGGGTGAGTACGTGGAGGCCGTGGTGGCTCAGATCAAGGGGGATCAGGGGATTCAGCTGGAGCTGGGCCTCCCGTTCGGCGTGTTCCTGCCGGCGGGCGCCATCCGGGCCGCGCTGGACTGGCCCGAGCCGGTGGACCTGGAGCTCCTCTTCATCCCGGGTGAGGAGCTCATCGTCCGGCTGGAGGAGGTGGACCTGAAGAACAAGGTGGCGCGGGTGTGGATCCCGGAGTTCGAGGCGCGGCGGCTGCGGGAGCGGTTGGGTGAGCGGCCGCCGCGGCGCGTGATCGAGCTCATGACCAGGGAGGAGTTCTTCGACCTGATCGTGGAGGGCCTGAAAACGGCGGAGATTCGGCCCTCGGACCACCGATCGTTCCGGTACCTGGAGCCGGGTGACACGCTCGTGTTCAAGAACTTCAAGGCGGGGACGATGCGGTGCGTGGAGACGGTGGTTCGGAACGTGGAGAAGGGGCTGGATCCGGAGGAGGCGGCGGAGCGGTACCACCGGGAGGCGGGGTTCGAGAGCAAGGAGGAGTGCCTGGAGGCGCTCGAGGAGATGTACGGCGGGATGCCGGAGAAGGTGGACGTGGCGGAGTTCGAGCCGGTGCGTGAGTGGGAGGAGGAACGATGAAGCCGGAGGAGATCGCGGAGAGGATCGCGTCGGAGGTCTCTCCCCGGGTCGACTCGCAGCTCGTGGACGAGATCTACGTGGCCGTGCGGCCGGGCCGGGAGGACGACCCGGACCCGGTCTCGAAGCTCGTCTCCCGGGGCGAGGACGTGTTCCTGGTCTACATAGGGCTGAAGGAGTCGGAGGAGAGCGGGGCGGACCGCACGCTCGTGGACCCGAGGAACCTGGAGGCGATGGCGATCGACCTCATGGAGTGGGCGAAGGAGGAGTTCGAGGGCGCGCACGTGCTCATCGGAGGCGTCTCGTTCGTGTGGAAGGGCAGGTCCTTCCGCGACCTGCTGCGCAGGTACGGCGAGGATCCGGACGAGCTCGTCATCGTGAAGGAGGAGGCCTCGGGCATCCCGCCCCGCTAGATCCGGTACGCGCGACCGTCCCGAGGGGCGATCGTCTCCACGCCGGTCTCCCGCTCGATCCGGCGCGCCTCCCGGCCCGGGCCCACCCGGATCATCTTCATCCCGAAGTGCGTGATGAACACCCGCTCCAGCTCCGACGCCTCCCGCACCAGCTCGATGACGTCGCGCGTGCACATGTGCCCGCGGATCCGGTCCGAGCCGGGCCGGACCACGTTGACGATGGCCGTCGTCGCGTCCTCGATGCAGTCGAACAGCCCGTCCACCAGCGCCGTGTCACCGGTGTAGTAGATCACCCCGTCCTCGTACTCCAGCCGGAACCCGATCCCCGTCGGGTCCCCGTGCTCCGTGGGCGTCGCCTCCAACCGACCCTCCGGGAGCCGGACCTCGTCCCCGGGCGACAGCCCGACCACGCGCTCGGGGAGCTCCCGATGGTACGCGCTGATGACGGGCCCGTAATCGCCCGACCCGTCCCGGTACCCCTCCACGGCCGACCTGGATCCCAGAAACAGGCCCCGGTTCCGCGTTCCCCCGCGGGTCATCGCCTCGATGAGCACCTCCGCCTCCGTGTAGTGGTCCGGGTGCGAGTGGGAGACGAAGATCGCGTCGACGGCCGTCGTTGACCGGCCGGCGAGCCGGGTGCTGAGCAGGCAGCCCGGGCCCGGATCCACCTGCAACCGGAGCCCCGGCAGCTCGAGCCGGAAGCCACCGGTCCGGCGCTTCTGCGTGATCATCGCGAACCGTCCGCCGCCGGTTCCGGCGAAGAAGACGGAGGCGCCCGTCCACCGATCTAGTCCCTCGCTCGGCAGATCGAGTACCCCGTCTTGACGGGCACGCCCTTTTTCGCTATCTTCATTTCCCCGTCCTCCACGACGACCCGGTCGCCCGGCTCCACCCGCTCCGGATCCTCCACTGCCATCACCACCGTCTCACCCGGGCCCGCCACCACGTCCCCCCAGTAGCGGGCCTCCACCCCGTCCGCCAGCCGCACCACGATCCGACGCTCCGGGGGCTCATCCTCCACCCCCTGCCCCTCCTCCTCGGTACCCACCTCGACCACCTCGCCCACCTCACCCTCCTTCAGCAGGTCGTACGCCTCGCGCACGTGCTTGAGCATCTCCTCCGCCAACTGACGCCGGTACCGGCGCAGCTCCTCCACGTCCTCACGGATCGCGTTCTGCAGCCGGGCCCGGGCCAGCGGGTCGGCCCCGCCCTCCACCACGTACGAGTCGTACTCCCGGCTCACCAGGATGGTCTCGGACGCGACGTACTCGAAGAGATCGTCGAGCGAATCCCGCAGGGTCTCCAGATCCGGGCGCCCCAGGTCCTCCAGGAACTCGGAAACCAGCTCCTTCACCACCTTGGGCCCCTCCACGATGAGCGCGGGGCCGCCGAACCGCTTCGACTGCACCTCGTCCCCCTCCAGCTCCACGAACGCGTGGGCCCCCGGGGTCACGTACACCCGCCGCCGGCGCACGCCCCGCGCGGAGCGGATCCCGACCTCGCCCGCCAGCACCTCGTCGTTCACCTTCCAGACCTTCTCCCGATCGTCGTGAAAGTCCACGTACCCCTCGATCCCGAGCTCCTCGACCAGCCGCTCGAACTCCTCCCGCGTGCGCACCTCGCCCGAGTACAGCCGGCGCTCGAGCTCGCTCATCTTCTCCTCCTCGGCGCGCGCGACCAGGGTGCGTCGGTCGCCGGCGATCAGGGCGCCGTCCGTGCCCGCGTAGGCCAGCACGAGGGTCAAGACCGGGCCTCCCCCGTCACGCGGGCCGGTAGATACAGGCTTCAACCCGCTCCAGGTGCCGCCGGGCGGCCCGCTCGCACTCCCGCATGACGCGCACGGGCGTGTACCCCAGGTCCAGGGAGTGGTAATGAGGCACGTGCTGGAGCAGCTTCAGAGGTATACTTTCGTTGACGGAAGCTAAGAATTCTGCGATCTTTTCCACCTCCCCGGGCGTCACGTACCCGGGCACGATCAGCACGCTCGGCCGCAGAATGGGCGGATCCTCCCGGTGAAACTCCTCCCCGATCAGCTCCAGGTTCTTGAACGTGTTCTCCGGGTCCGAGCCCGTAAGGGCGCGGTAGATCCGCGGGTCGTACGCCTTCACGTCCATGTTGAACCCGCCGCCGGACTCGTAGCAGACCTCCGCGATCCTCCGCATGATCCTCGGGTCCAGGCTGCCGTTGGTCTCCAGGCAGACCCGCACCCCCAGCTCCTCCCACCGCTCCCCCAGCTCCAGCACCTGGTCGTGGTGCGGCGTGGGATCCCCGCCGAAGAAGCAGACGCAGGTCACGTCCTCGTCCCGCGCCCGGCGCGCGAGCCGCTCGGCGTCGAGCCGACCTTCCTCCACCCAGTGCTCGTGGTTCTGGCAGAAGAAGCAGTGGTGGCTGCACCCGGCGTAGAAGACGGCGAGGTTGTACCGGCCGAGCTCGGGTCCCTTGGTGTCGGTGTACCGGGGGTAGCCCGCGGACGTGGCGCCGGGGCAGACCCAGGCGCCCACGCAGTTCGTGGGGTGCGGGTCCAGGTAGGCCCGGCCCCGGTGCTCCCGCACGAGCGTTCCCTCCCGGTTGACGACGACCCCACAGAAGCCGCGCCCGCCCTCCGGAATGCGACAATCGTTCACGCAGGCCCCGCAGCGCTTGCCCCGCCGCGGGGGCTCCGGGGGCAGTCCCAGCTCCCGGCGCGCCCGGGCGTGGGCCTCGCGCACGTACCGCTCCGCCTCGTCCCAGCGGTTCAGGATGCACTCGCGGCAGACCCGGAGGAACCGGGAGGCCGGGGCGCCGCAGAGGGCGCACTCACCCTTCCTCATCGGAGAGCACGTGCCCCACGAGTTGAACGTCGATCTCGTGGTCCGGGAACCGGTCCTTCAGGACCCGCTTCACGTCCTCCACGATGAACAGCGCGGAGGGGCAGAACGGGTTCGTGGGTCGGATGGTCACGCGGATCTCTTCCTCCCCCACCTCCACGTCCTCCACCAGGCCCATCTGCACGATGTCGAGCCCGGTGTGCGGGTCCTTAACCGCCCGGAGCTCCTCGAGCACGTCCTCCCGGTTCAATCGCGCTCACCCCGTTCGAACCTTCTCAGGACGTTGAGGGCGAACCTTCGGGCGCGGCGCAGGTCGCGCTCGTTGGGTCGGCCCCGGGCGAGGAGGGGGAGCGCCGAGTGCTCACCCTTCACCGCGAGCTCGCCCAGGACTCGGCCGCCCCGGTCCTCGATCCTCCGACGCATCCACCGGAGCGTGCCGCCGGGGTGCAGGGCGTACGTGCAGAAGAGTCCCACGCTCACGCCGGACCAGTCGTTGCGCTCGATGAAGTCGCGCACGGGGCGCGCGGGTCGGAACCCGTGGGTGGGGGTGCCGATGAAGGCCAGGTCGGCGTCGGCGCGCTCCCGGCCCGTGAGGGGGCCGACCAGGTCGGCGCCCAGCGCGGAGGCGATGGCCCTCGCCACGGTCTCCGTGTTACCGGTCTCCGAGAAGTAGTACACGATGGGCTGGATGACCCTCACCTCCCGTCAGGGCAGGACGTCCACGGTCTCCCGCAGCCTCAGGTAGAGCCGGTGCACCTCCTCCTGGTAGTCCGCGCGGCCCAGCGCCACGGCGTCCATGCGCTCCTCCAGCCGCCTCGTGGTCTCCTCGGAGACGAACTCCTCGTACCGGGAGCTCAGGTACTCGTACACGGCCTCCCCGCGCGCGGTCGGGAAGATCCACCGGCGGCGCGGGGTCTCGTACACGTAGCCCCGGCGGAACAGCTTCTCCACGATCTGCGCGTAGGTGCTGGGCCGGCCCAGGCCGCGCTCCCGCATGTCCTCCACGAGCTCCGACTGGTCGTACGGGTACGTCTCGTGGCGCTCCAGGACCTCCACCTCCCCGATCTCCAGCTCGTCCCCCTCCTCCAGCCGGGGCGCCTCGCGGATCCCGTACGCGGGCAGGTCGTACTCCGTGAGGACCTTCGTGAACCCCGGCTCGAGAACCTCCACCACGCCCTCCAGCTCGAGCTCGGCCACGGGCGTGCCGTCCACCTTCACGTGCAGGACGGCCTCCTGGTACAGGACCCGCGCCGGCCGCATCTGGCTCGCGATGAACCGCCGAAAGATGAGCTCGTAGAGGCGCAGGTGGTCGCGCGTCAGCGTGACGGTGGTCTGGAGCGCTCCCTCCCGGACCATCGTGCGGAGCTCCTCGGGGTCGGCCGGGCGGGTCGGCCGGATGCACTCGTGCGCGCCCTCCACGTGCTCCGACCTCGGCTCCCAGGTGCGCGGGTGGTAGTCGTCCGGGTCCAGGTTCGCCTCGATGTACTCCCGGGCGACCCGCTTGCCCTCGTCCGAGACCCGGGTGGAGTCGGTCCGGTGGTAGGTGATGATCCCGCCCTCGAAGAGGTCCTGGGCCAGCCGCATCACGCGCTCGGAGGAGAGCCGCAGGCGGCGCGTCGCGACCTGGAGCATCGTCCCGGTCTCGAAGGGGGGTTGGGGCCCGATCTCCCGCTCCTCCCGGCGGACCCGCACGACCTCCGCCGGGCACCCCTCCAGCGCCCGGAACGTGCGCCGGGCCAGCGACTCATCCCGGACCCTGAGCCGGACCTCCGCCAAGGTTACCCCGCCCCTCCCTCAGGAGCTCCAGCGTCAGGGACAGGGCGAAGAGGGCCTTTCTGGACACCCGGTCGCTGCTCGGCGGATAGGGCATGGAGACGTTGAATCGCCGGTGCCGCGCGATCCCGCCCGGGGGCACGTGAATGACCCTCGGAGGTCGCGCGTCCCGGGGCCACGGGATCCGGGTGGAGGCTCGGACCCGGGCCTCCTCGCGGTGGTCCTCGCTCCAGGGCACGGAGAGGAGGGTCGCGCAGCGTAGTCGGCGTGGAAGGCAGGGGTGGCGGGCGTCCGGCTCGGTGAGCCTGACCTCGACGGGTTGCAGGGTCACCTGGTCGGGGTGGACGGGGTCGAGGAGTCGGCGCCCGAAAGACCATCGGTCGGTGCGTCGGCAGTGTCCCCAGGGGGCGGGTCGGTACGCCCGCCGGAGGAACTCCGGGTACAGGTACTGTCGGAACGCCACGGGGTCCCGGGCGACGTGCCGGTCCCCCACTATAAATGGGGTGGCCTTTAGGGGCGCCGGTCCCCATCCTTGAAGTCCAGGTGCAGCCGGGAGGGGGTGGGTCGTCGGTCCCCGTGGTACTTGCCGCTGAACTCCGGGTACACCCGCTCGGCCGCGCTGGAGAGCCGGTGGAACACGATCTGCACGATCCGCATGCCGGGGCGTAGCTTCACGGGCATGGGGTTGAAGTTGACGAGCTCCAGCGTGAGCCGGCCGCGCCAGCCGGGGTCCACGTACCCGGCCTCGACGTGCGCCTGGATGCCGAGCCGGCCGAGGGAGGAGCGGCCGTGGAGGACGCCGGTGATCTCGGGCGAGTTGATCTCGATCCACTCATGGGTGACGCCCAGGACGAGCTCGCCGGGGTTGATCACGAACTCCTCGTCCTCGTCGAGCACGATCCGCTCCGTGTTCTCGCCCGCGTCCTTGGTCGGGTCGATGCACGGCTTGTGCAGGGTCTTGAAGACGACGAACTCGTTCCCCAGGCGCAGGTCCAGGCTCGCGGGGCCGAGGGCCTCCTCCAGGTAGTCCTCGTCCAGCGGGTCGATCACGATCTCCCCGGTCTCCAGCGCCCGCCGGATGTCCCGGTCGGAGAGGACCGTCAAGGGCGCGCCCCCGGCCGGCGCGTTTCGGAGCGTGCGTCCGCGGTTTCCCGGTCCACCCGGATCTCCCGGCGCTTCAAATCCACCGTGCCCCCGACGCGGGCGGCCGCCTCGACGAGGGCCTTGACCTCGCGCGGCGGCAGCCCCACCTCCCGGCCGATGCGGCGGCACTCGTCGAACTCCGCCTTGACCGTGACCGGCTCCCCGTCCGGGGTCTCGGCGACCTTCACGCTCACCTCCCAGCGCCGGTCCCCGTACCGCACCTCCACCGTCTCGAACCGGGAGGGGACGGAGTAGACGCCGTCCGCGTCGAACCGGTCGACGCCCGTCGAGCCCGTGAGGGTCATGATCTCGCGCGCCACGCGCTCGGCCGTCCCGTCGGGGTCGTCCCCGCCGTCGACCAGGACCAGGAGCACGTGCCCGGGCCGGTTCTTCTTGGTCGTGCACGGCAGGACGTGGCACGCGAGCACCTCGTCCCGCTCCACGAGCCGCTGGATCGCGTCCCCCAGGACCTCCCCGTCCCGATCGTCCACCACGGTGAGCAGCAGCGTGAGATGGGAAGGATTGTAATCCAGGCTCAAGCGGGACTCACCCCCGGGGCGAGGGCCCGTGGGCTGGGAGCTCTCGGGCTACCTGGACTTCCTCCGGACCGTGATCCTCTCCGCCGCGGTGGGCATGCTCATCGGGGTGGAGCGGGAGCACGCACGGCCGGCCCGCCGGGTGGCCGGGTTCCGCACTTTCACGCTGACGGGGCTGCTCGGCGGCCTCTCCACGTACCTGGCGCGGGTCGGGATGGGGACGCTGGCGGTCGCCGTGCTCGCGGGCACGGTCGGCCTGGTCACCCTCCTTTACGCCATGCGCGTGTACCGGCGGCGCTCGCTCGGGGTCGTGACCCCGCTGGCCCTGATGGTCACCCTGGCGTCCGGCGGGCTCGTGGGGCTGGGTCGGTTCAAGGAGGGGGCCACGCTCGCCATCCTCACCGCCGTCGTGCTGCTCTCCCGGGCCCGGGTCCACCCGATCCTGCGGCGGCTCTCGGACCGGGACGTGCTGGACGCGATCACGGTCTTCTCACTGGCCGCGCTGGTCTACCCGCTCTGCCCGCCGGGACCGGTGGACCCGTGGGGCGTGCTCAACCTGCGGAGCGTGATCGAGATCGTGCTGATCGTGCTGGCGGTGACGGCGATCGGGTACGTGGGCATGCGGATCTCGGCGCGGGGCGGGGCCCTGGCCACGGGACTGGTGGGCGGGTTCGTGAGCAGCTCGGCCACGACGGCGACGGTGGCGTCCCGGTTCCGGGAGGTGCCCCGGGTCGTGGCGGTGGTCGTGCCGGCCGCGACGGCCGTGGCCGAGCTCCGCAACATGGCGTACGTGGGCGTGGTCTCCCGGAGCCCGGAGGTGCTCCGGTGGGTCGCGCTCGTCGCCGTCCCGGCCGCGCTCGTCGGCCTCCTGGTCGCCGCGCTCGGGGCGGGTCGGCTGGACGTGGACGAGGAGCGGTTGTGGGGGATCCTCCGGCGGCGGATCCGCTCGCCCCTGTCCCTGAAGCCGGCGGTGAAACTGGCGGTGCTGATCTCGGGGTTCACCATGGCGCTGAAGGTGGCCCAGCTCCTCGCGGGCCGGTCCGGGGTGGTGGTGGGCGTCGTGGTGGGATCGCTGGCGAGCAGCCACGCGATGAGCCTGACGCTCGCGTACATGGCGGCCTCGGGGAAGCTCGACCCGGGCGTGGCCGGGCGGCTGATCGCGCTCGCCTCCCTGGAGACGGGGCTCGTGAAGCTGCTCTGGGTCGGCGCGTTCGGCGGGCCGGGGCTCGTGCGGCGGGTGTGGCCGTACCTCGTCCCGCCGGCCGCGGCGGGGGCGGTGGGGCTGCTCGCGGGCCTGCTACTCGCCTAACGCAGCTTGCGGAACCGGGCCACGAAGAACCCGGACGTGTCGTGCACGTGCGGCCACATGCGGCCGGCCTCTAGGGACGGGGAGACGCCGTTCACCTCGAGGGGCGGGCTGAGGAAGTCGAACTCGGAGCGCACGTCCTCCGCCCGCAGCCGCTCGGTCTTGAGCGCCTCGGAGGCGACGAGCTCGTTCTCCTCGGGCGTGAGCGTGCAGGTGGAGTACACGAGCACGCCCCCGGGCTTGACCAGTCGCGCGGCCGCCCGGATCAGCTGCCGCTGCTTCGCGGCGAGCTCCCGCACCTCCCTCGGCCCGATCTTCCACTTCACGTCCGGGTCGGTGCGCAGGGTGCCGAGGCTCGTGCACGGAGGGTCGAGCAGCACGCGGTCGAACTTACCGACGAAGCGCGGGTTCCGTCCGAGGCGGCGCACGTCCGCCCGCAGGATCTCGATGCAGTCCTCGAACCCCATCCGCTCGGCGAACCGCCGCAGCCGGCGGAGCCGGGTGCGGCTCACGTCCACGGCGAGGATCTCCACGTCACCCTCCGTCAGCTGGGCGATGTGCGTGGTCTTCCCGCCCGGGGCCGCGCACAGGTCCGCGATCCGCTCCCCCGGCTGCGGGTCCAGCACCTCGGTGACGAGCGCGGCCGCCTCGTCCTGCGGGACGATCCATCCCTTCCTCCAGCACTCGAGCTCCTCGAGCCGGAGCGGCCGCCCCTTCCGCACCCGCACGCAGTACTCCACGTACCGGCCGCGCTCGACCTCGAACCCGTGCTCCTCGAACTCCCCGATGACCTCGTCCACGTCCGCCGCCGCCGTGTTCACGCGGAACGTGTAGTAGTCCGGGGGCCGGTTGTGCACCTCCATCAGCCGCTTCAGCTCGTCCCGACCCAGCAGCGGCTCGAACCGCTCCACGAACCAGCGCGGGTGATGGTACTCCAGGCAGAGCCGGTCCACCTCGTCCTCCGGCTCCGGCCCCTCGTAGTCCTCCAGGTCCGCGACCACCCCGTGCACTCGCCGGTGGTTCACGCCCAGCCGCTTCGCCGCCCGGGCAGCGCAGTCCGTGACCGGGGCCGGGTGCTCCCCCTCGTACAGGATCGCGTTCGCCGCGATCATCACCAGGGCCCGCTCCAGCGGGGGCAGCCGGCTCCGCGCGACGTCCTCCACCACCCGCTCCAGCGTGCCGTACCGGCGCAGCGTTTCGTACACGAGGCTCCGGGTCACGGACTGGGTCCGATCGTCGTAGTCCGAGAGCTCCCGCCGCAGGACGTACTGGATCGGGTACGACCGCGTCCGCATCACCGCCACCAGCGACCGCGCCGCCAGCGCGTAGCACGTGATCATGAACCCGCCCGACCCGGCCCGCCCCGACACGCCGCCTCACCCCCGCACGACCACGACGTTCCCACCCCGCCGCTTCGCCTCCCGCAGCGCCTCCAACGCCCGCCGGACCGCGGGGGACTCACGCTCCGGAACCAGCCGGTGGCGCGGGGCCGGGGCCACCCCCACCCCGATGCTGATCGTCACCTCGCCCTCGAACCGCCGCTCGAACTCGCGCCGGATGCGCTCGCACTCCTCCACGATCTCCTCCAGGAGCCCCTCCCCTCCCGGGATCTCGACGATGAACTCTTCGGTGCCCCGCTCCCGGTCCGGCCCCTTGACGGCCACCGCGCCCGGGAACCGGGTCAGGAACCGCTCCACCAGCTCCGTGAGGAGGCCCGTGGCGGGGTTGGGGGAGTACTCCGGCCACCCCTTCTCCCGCACCACCTCCCCGAAGTCGTCCAGGTCGCCCGCCACCGCCACGCTCCTCAGCACAGCACCAGCCTCACCCGCCGCACCTGCTCCACCTCCCCGATCGCCCGCAGGCACTCCCCCGGCGGCTCCTCGTCCGTCCGGATCACCATGATCGCCTCCCCACCCCGCTCCCGGCGGCCCACCTCCATCGCCGCGATGTTCACCCCGTGCTCGCCCAGGATCAGCCCCACCTCACCGACCACCCCGGGACGGTCCACGTGCCAGACGAACAGCGTCGGCCCGCTCAGCTTGAACCGCAGCTCGTACCCGTTCACCGACGTCAGGTAGACCTGCCCGTCCAACCACGCGCCCCGCAGCGACACCTCCTCCCCCTCCGACCGCAGCGAGACGGCCAGCTCCCCCGACTCCAGCTCATCCGAGACCGCGAACTCGACCTCGATCCCCCGATCCTCCGCCACCCGCACCGCGTTCACCATCGTCACCGGCTCCTGCAGGATCCGATCCAGGCACCCCTTCAACACCGACCGCTTCAGCGCCTCCCGCTCCCGCTCGCCCGGCTCGTCCCCCACCTTCACCACGACCGACCGCAGCCTACCCTCCAACAGCTGCGCGCCCACGTCCGCCAACCGCTCCCCCACCTCCATCAACCGCCGCGTCGCCTCCGACACCCCCGCCACCGGCAGGTTCACCACGTTCTCCGGGATCTCCCCCTTCAGCACCCGCTCGATCTCCCGCGCCACGATCAACCCCGCCGCCCGCTGCGCCTCGCTCGTAGACCCCCCGATGTGCGGCGTGAGCACCACGTTATCCAGCTCGTACAGCGGGTGATCCTCCCCCGGCGGCTCCTCCGCGAACACGTCCAGCGCCGCGCCCGCGATCCACCCCTCCTTCAGCGCCCTGACCAGCGCCTCCTCGTCCACCACCTCACCCCGCGCGCAGTTGATCAGGAACGCCGACTCCTTCATCAGCTTCAGCTCCCGCTCCCCGATCATCCCCCGCGTCTCCTCCGTCAACGGCACGTGAATCGTGACCACGTCCGCCCGCCGCAGCAGCTCGTCCAGATCCTCCACCAGCTCCACGCCCAGCTCCTCCGCCACCTCCTCCGAGATGTACGGATCGAACGCGATCACCTCCATCTCGAACGCCCTCGCCCGCTTCGCCACCTGCCGCCCGATCCGACCCAGCCCGATGATCCCCAGCACCTTCCCCGCCAACTCCACCCCTATGAACCGCTGCCGCTCCCACTCACCCCGACGCACCGACCGATCCGCCTGCGGGATCCTCCGCGCCAGCGCCAGCATCAACCCCATCGTGTGCTCCGCCACCGAGATCGAGCTCGACTCCGGCGCGTTCACCACGATGATCCCGCGCTCCGTCGCCGCCTCCACGTCGATGTTGTCCACGCCCACCCCCGCCCGCGCGATCACCTTCAGGTTCTCCGCCTCCTCGATCA